>JAITJU010000148.1 GCA_031278735.1 Zoogloeaceae bacterium | reverse complement strand
TGCATGACGAGTAAATCTGGCGGCAGGACTAATGAGGAAAATGGTGAGCAAAAAATCAATGCGGACGAACGAAAAAAAGAGGCCGGGGCTCTTGCCCGTCCTTGACGAGCCGCCGTTCCCGGCGGCGATGGCGCTTACCGGAAGCGGGGCGCTGGAGCCTGCCGCGGAGGAAAAGCGTATGCGCGAACATTCGGAAAGCGGCGTCCCTGTCGAGAACGCGGCGGCGGAAAAGGAGTCTGCCGACCTTGCCGGATTCGTCGCCTGGTTTCGGCAGGTGACGCCCTATATCAACGCCTTTCGCGGCAAAACCTTCGTGCTGGCCTTTGGCGGCAAGGCCATTGCCGGGCCGCTGGCCAAAACCCTGGCGTATGACGTGAATCTGCTGGCGAGTCTGGGGATACGGCTGGCGCTGGTGCATGGCGCGCGCCCGCAAATCGAGGAGGAACTACGCGAAAAAGGACTGGAATCCCGCTACCACGGCGGCTATCGCGTCACCGACGCCGCCACGCTCGATTGCGTGGTGGATGCCGTCGGCAGCGTCTATCTCGAAATCGAGGCGCTGCTCTCGCAAGGCTTGCCCAATACGCCGATGGCGGGCAGCCGGATTCGCGTCATTGGCGGCAATTTCATTACCGCCCGTCCGTTGGGCGTGCTGGAAGGCGTGGATTTGCAATACAGCGGCATGGTGCGCAAAGTCGATGCGGAAGGACTGAAGGCACAACTCTCGCTGGGCAACATCGTGCTGCTTTCCTGCCAGGGCGCGTCGCCGACCGGCGAGATTTTCAACCTGCGCATGGAAGAAGTCGCCGAGGCCGTTGCCGTGGCGCTGAAGGCCGACAAGCTCGTGTTTCTTACCGACAGCCAGGGCGTCTGCGATGCGGAAGGGCGTCCGTTGAACGAGCTTACCGCCGATGCCGCCCAATCCATGCAGGACGCGGACTGGCTTTCCCCGGACATCCATCGCTGTCTGCCGTGCGCCGTGCGCGCCAGCCGCCAGGGCGTGGGACGGGCGCACCTGATCGGCTACGCGCAGGACGGCGCGCTGCTGCAGGAACTCTTTTCCCGCGAAGGCATCGGCACCATCATTTCGCGCGAATCGCTGGAGCGCATCCGCGAAGCCCGCGCCGACGACATCGGCGCGCTCGTCGCGCTCATCGAGCCGCTGGAAGCGGAAGGCGTTCTGGTGCATCGCCCGCGTGAGGTGCTGGAACGCGAAATCGACAAGTTTTCCATCATCGAGCACGACAACATGGCCGTGGGCTGCGCCGCCCTGTACGATTATGGCGCGGGCGCAGCCGAACTCGCCTGTCTGGCGGTGAATACGGCGCAACGTGGCTGCGGCTACGGCGAGCAACTGGTGGCGCGCATCCAGAACCGCGCCCGCGCCATTGGCGTCAACCGCCTGTTCGTCCTCACCACCCGCGCCGTGCACTGGTTCATCGAACGCGGCTTTCACCTGGAAGACATTGATTCGCTGCCCGCGCAGAAACGGCAGATGTATAACCTGCAACGCCGCTCCAAGGTGCTGGTCAAGCCGCTATAATCCCGCTCCACCACCCCGCCAACCCTACCGGAGACAACTCATGACAAGAACCGTGAACTGCGTCAAGCTCGGCGTCAAGGCCGAAGGACTGGATTTTCCGCCGCTTCCCGGCGCGCTCGGGCAAAAGATTTTCGAGCAGGTTTCCAAAGACGCCTGGCAACAGTGGATACGCCTGCAAACCATGATCATCAACGAAAACCGCCTGAGCATGGCCGATCCTTCGCACCGCCAATACCTGATGGAACAGACGAGCGATCACTTCTTTGGACAGGGCGCGGATCGGGTTTCCGGCCATGTGCCGCGCCGTTAGCAGCCCGTCGGGTTTTCCGATGCCCAAGCGCAAGAATCTTTGCGATTTTCTTCCTCCCTGATTGACCCTCATGAAGCGTTTGCGCCCCGTTGACCGCAAGGCAGGCTGCCTTTTGCCTCCCTCGGCAGAAGAATGTCCGCCGGAAGACCGCCTGTCGCGTTGCCCTCTCCCGGAAGCGTGATGCTCGCCGGGAATTTTTTTGCATGGACGAAGTGCGATCTGATGCGGAAAGCGCGCCCCATGAAGATGGCCGCAATAACTGGCGTCTCGCGCCCGCGCGAGTCGCCGCCTTCCGCCCCCTGATCCCTGATCTGTATAATCCGCCCTTTCTTCCTTTTTTCCTGCTGGTTGTGTCATGCGCGCGTTTGCTCTTCGCCTTTCGTTTTCCCTGTTTTGCTTCTCTTGCCTGTTCTGCGCCGATGCCGGCGCGGAGCAGGAACCGAACGTGGCGGCAAAATCCTGGGCGTTGCTGGAATTTGCCTCCGGGCAGTTTCTGGCGGGAGAAAAAATCGACGAAAAGGTGGAACCGGCCTCGCTCACCAAGCTGATGACCGCCTACCTGAGCTTTGCCGCCCTGCGGCAAGGCGTCTTGACGCGCGCGCAAAGCGTCCTCGTTTCCGAAAAAGCCTGGCGCGCCGGCATGGGCGGTTCGTCGCGGATGTTCATTCAGGCCGGACGCAAGGTATCCGTAGACGATCTCCTGAAA
>JAITJU010000012.1 GCA_031278735.1 Zoogloeaceae bacterium | reverse complement strand
CCCTGCATATGATCGTGCGCGAGCCGTTGGGCGTGGTGGCTTGTGTGACGCCCTGGAATTATCCGTTGATGATGGCCGCATGGAAGGTCGCGCCGGCGCTGGCCGCGGGGAATTCCGTTGTGCTGAAGCCGGCGGAGCAGTCGCCCCTGAGCGCCCTGTTGCTGGCGAAAATCTTCGCCGAGGCGGGGGTGCCGGATGGCGTGTTCAATGTGGTCAACGGCTTTGGCGAGGACGCGGGCAAGGCGCTGGCGCTCCATATGGAGGTCGACAAGATCGGTTTCACCGGTTCTACCGAGGTGGGCAAGCTGATGCTGGTCTATGCCGGTCAATCCAACATGAAGAAGGTGACGACCGAGTGCGGAGGCAAAAGCCCGCAGATCATCCTGCCGGACGCCGATCTCGACACGGCGGTCACCTATTGTGTAAACAACATCTACACCAATCAGGGCGAGGTGTGCAGCGCCAGTTCCCGCCTTCTGGCGCATGAGGACATTTATGACGAATTCGTGGCGAAGTTCATCGAGGAGGCGAAACGCTTTTCGCCCGGCGATCCGCTCGATCCCGCCACGACCATGGGGCCGCTCGTCACCCGCGAGCAGCAGAAGCGCGTGCTGGGGTACATCGACATCGGCAAGAAGGAAGGCGGCGATCTGGTGCTCGGCGGCGGTATCCCGGCGGGGCTGGAGGCGGGCAATTACGTGCAGCCGACGCTGTTCAAGGGTGTCGTCCGCGAAATGACCATTGCGCGCGAGGAAATCTTTGGCCCGGTTGGCGCGGTCATGCGCTTTTCGGATTACGACGAGGCCATCGCCATTGCCAACGATAGTCTGTATGGCCTTGCCTCCGGCGTGTGGACGAAGGATCTCGTTACCGCGCATCGAATGGCGCGCGACCTGGAGAACGGCATCGTCTGGGTCAATTGCTACGAGCACGGCGACATGACGCAGCCGTGGGGCGGCTACAAGCAATCCGGACAGGGACGCGACAAGTGTTTCGAAACCATTCTTGCGCACATGCAAACCAAATCGGTCTGGGTCAATCTGGGCTGAAACGCTTCGCTTTTCCATTCCATAAAGGAGAACCTTCATGACAACCGTACATGATCCGCTCAACCCCGTATCCGTGGAGGCGGGAGACGCCGAAGACGTCGCGCAGTTGAAGGCGCTGGGCGTCAATCCGCACTTCAACCGCCGCATGAGCCTGTGGCAGAATTTCGCGCTTGGCTTCACCTACCTTTCGCCGGTGGTGGGCGTTTATACCCTGTTCGGGTTTTGCCTGGCCACGGGCGGGCCGCCGATGATCTGGACGTACCTCATCATTGCGCTGTGCCAGTTTCTGGTCTGCCTGGTGTTTGGCGAAGTCGTCTCGCAATTCCCGATTTCCGGCGGCATCTACCCCTGGGCGCGGCGGCTCGTCGGCAAACGCTGGGCATGGATGGCGGGCTGGATTTACGCTTGGGCGTTGTGTACCAGCATTGCCGGGATCGCGGTGGGCGCGTCCCCCTTCCTCGGCTCCATGATGGGGATGGAATCCTCCTCGATGCTCACGGTGCTCATCGCGCTGACGCTCATCGCCATCGTGACCGGCTTCAATCTGGAAGGCACGCGCTGGCTGGGCCGGGTCGCCATGTTCGGCTTCCTCTGCGAGCTGATCGGCGCGCTCGCGGTCGGCGCCTACCTGATCCTCTTCCATCGCAATTACGATTTCGGGGTATTTTTCAATACCTTCGACATCAACATCGACGGTTCCTACTGGCCGGCCTTCCTCGCCGCTTCGCTGGGCGGACTGTTCCAGTATTACGGTTTCGAGGCCTGCGGCGACGTGGCCGAGGAAACTCCGAATCCTTCCCGCGCCATTCCCAAGGCCATGCGCATGACCATCTATGTGGGCGGCGTGGCGGCGATGTTCATCTGCATCTCGCTCATCCTCGCGGTGCCGGACATGCAGTCGGCATTGCATCCGGACGAGAACGGAACCCCCATCATCATCACCATTCTCAACCAGGCGTTGGGGCCGGTGGGCACCAAGCTCGTCGTCGCGGTGGTGGCGATCTCTTTCCTCTCCTGCATCCTGTCGCTGCAAGCCGCCGCCAGCCGCATGGTCTACGCATATTCCCATGACGACATGTTCATCGGCAGCAAGCTCTTTCGCCGCGTCTCGGAAAAACACCGTGTGCCCTCGAACGCGATTCTCCTCATCGCCGTGCTGACCAGCGCCCTGTGCGTCGCCAGTTACTGGATGGAGGATGCCATTGTCACCATCGTGAGCTTCGGCGTCATTGGCATCTACCTGTCCTTCCAGATGATCGTCATCGCGGCGCTCGTTGCCCGCGCGCGCGGCTGGAAGCCTTCCGGCGCGTTTCGCCTGGGCGCGTTGGCCTGGCCGGTGAACATCGCGGCGCTGGTCTATGGCGTGCTCGCCGTCATCAACATGGCATGGCCGCGCGGCGGCGACTGGAACATGATCGTCTCCTGCGGCATCGTGCTGGGCGTGGGCTTCCTCTACATGCTGCTCTTCAAGCCCTACGACCGGGGCATTTCCCCGCACGGCGACGCGCACATCCTCTTCGGCAATCCTGAAGTGGCCTCCGCATCCGGCGGGGAAACGGAATCACTGCCCGACGCCCCTGGCGCGGTAGCTTACGAACCCACCTGAAAAACGGCTTGAATCCGCGCCGATTCCCGCGGGTACGACCCGGCGCTGCTTTTGAGCGCCGGGTTTTTTTATCGGATCACAAGCCAGGGGAAGCGGAGTAAAAGTGTTTAGTCCCGGCATTTTCTGGATCGGATTCATGGTGAAGCGTTCGGGATCATTTGTCCAGAGTTTGCAGAGGCATTCATGGAGGTTCTGCCGCCAGAACGTCATGTGCCCGGCAAAGCCGGGACGTTTACAATTGAGCAAGACAACAGGAACACGCGACACCATTTGGGACGATTCACGAAACGAGCCAGGATCGTCTCCAAGAGCAGGGGAATGGTGGATTTGACAATCCGTTTGTGGAGTTCGCTCACCAAACCAGAAAATTTTGCAGATTGGCAAGAAAAATTCTCTTATATCTATAAGTAAACGCTCTCAAAAAACAAATGGGGTAATTTTTATTGGATTACCCCATTTGCGGGGTTGCTTAGGGCAACAAAGGCAATCCCAGTTCCGCCAGATACTGATTGTGCCGCTCCTTGGCTTCGGCGATCTTCTGCTCGGCGGCAAGCAGCTCGGCGTGTACGGTCGCAAGGATGATTTCTTCCTCGGCTTCCGCCGTGCTCACGTACCGCGAGATGTTGAGGTTGAAATCGTTCTTCTCGATTTCTTCCATGCCTACCCGGCGCGCGTAGCGCGGCGCTTCCTTGCGGAACTGGTAGGTGTTGATGATTTTGTCAATGTGCTCTGGCAGAAGCTGGTTCTGCCGCTTACCCTTCTCAAAGTGCTCGGCGGCGTTGATGAACAACACGTCGTCCGGCTTTTTGCACTTCTTCAGCACCAGGACGCACACCGGGATGCCGGTGGAGAAGAACAGGTTGGCGGGTAGGCCTATCACCGTGTCGATGTGCCCGTCCTTCAGCAACCTGGTGCGGATGCGCGCCTCGGCCCCGCCCCGGAACAGCACGCCGTGGGGCAGGATGATGGCCATCACGCCGTCTTGTTTCAGGAAGTGGAAGCCGTGCAGCAGGAAGGCGAAGTCCGCTGCCGACTTCGGCGCCAGCCCATGGTTCTTGAAGCGGGTATCTTCGCCAAGTGCCTCGCCAGGCTCCCAGCGGTAGCTGAACGGCGGGTTGGCAACCACGGCGTCGAATCTAGGCATCTTGGCGGGATTGGTCTCACGCAGCATGTCCCACTCATTGAGCAGGGTGTCGCCGTGGAAGATGTCGAACTCCGAATCCTTCACCCCGTGCAGCAGCATGTTCATGCGCGCCAGGTTGTAGGTGGTGATGTTCTTCTCTTGGCCGTAAATCTTGCCGATACCGCGCAGCCCCATGCGGTGGCGCACATTCAACAGCAAGGAGCCGGAGCCGCAGGCGAAGTCGAGCACGCTGTCGAGGTGTGAGCGCTTGCCCGCGGCAGGTTCCTGACTATCCAGCGTAACGATGGCCGACAGAATGTCTGAAATACGCTGTGGCGTGTAGAACTCGCCGGCCTTTTTACCGGAGCCTGCCGCAAACTGGCCGATCAGGTATTCGTAAGCATCGCCCAGGGTGTCGCTATCGGTGGAGAACTGCTTCAGACCCTTGGCGATTTCGGCAATGATTTTGCACAGGCGCGCGTTACGCTCAGGGTAGGTCTTGCCCAGTTTGTCGGAGGCCAAGTTGATCTCCGAGAACAGCCCCCGGAAGGTACTGGCGAAGGATTCTTCCTCGATGTACTGGAAGCCGGCCTGCAAAGTACTGAGCAACTCCGGGTTTTGCGCGCGCGCCATTTCGGCGATGTTGCCCCACAGGTATTGGGGGTCGATCACGTAATGCGCCTTGCGGCGCATCTGTTTCTCGAACTCGGGCACATCGTCCAGGTTGTTTTCGTACCATTGTTGCAGCGGGGTCAAGACTGAGCCATCAATCTTCTGCGGATAGTCCGGCCCCAGTTCCTTCTGTGCCGCGGCTTCAAAGTTGTCCGACAGATAGCGCAGGAACAGGAAAGCCAGCATGTAATCGCGGAAATCGTCCGCATTCATCGCGCCGCGCAGTTGGTCGGCAATGGCCCAGAGGGTTTTGCCCAGTTTTTGCTTTTCGAATTCAGTCATGGTGTACCTGCTGTTGCCACCTCAGCGGCCTAAAGGAACAAATCGGGATTGAAGGGGTTAAGCATAGAGCAGGATGGCCTTTTTGCTTTCCAGTTCGTCGCGCAGAGGAACTGCCAGTGCTGGGAGGTCGGCAAAGTTCTGGCTTGGTTTCATTCTGAAACCTCATCAAGGACGGGGAAAAGCTGCTGCATCAGGCCCTTTTTGTGGGTCTTGAGAGCGTCCAGCTTCTGGGTCTCCGCCGCGATTAGCTCATCGAGGGAAGACAGGCAGTCGGCGATTTTTTGCTGTTCTTCGATATTCGTCGGACAGGTAAACTTGGTTACTTTCGCATTTTGTTTGGTGTAAGTGCCGACAGTAGAAATCGATGCTTGGCTCA
>JAITJU010000010.1 GCA_031278735.1 Zoogloeaceae bacterium | reverse complement strand
GGCGCGCGAGCGCGAAAATACAGGGCGTTACATCCGCCCGATTGTCTTGTTGCAGGCGCAGCCGAAAGGCAATGACGACAACGCGACTTTCGATAAAATAAAGAAAATCCTGATCGATGTCGGCATACCTGAGAACCAGATTGCGATCAAGACGGCGGAAAAAAACGAACTGCGCGGCGCGGACATGCTTTCTGAAGATTGTCCCATTCGCTATATCATCACGATCAACGCCTTGAAGGAAGGCTGGGATTGCCCGTTCGCCTATGTGTTGGCGACCGTCGCCAACCGCACGTCCGTTGTGGATGTAGAGCAGATTCTGGGGCGTATCCTGCGGCTTCCGCACACCCGCAGGAATGAAAACGATGTCCTGAATATTTCCTATGTCGTCACCTCCTCGAACGATTTTCACGCAACCTTGCAACAGGTCGTCCGCGGCCTGAATAACGCCGGGTTCAGCGACAAGGATTATCGTATCGGCAATAAGGAAGAACCCGTTGCCGAACCGCCCGTCCCTCCCGCGCAAACCGAAATGGAATTGGCGGCGACGGAGGATGAAATTCCGCCGATCGATGCAGACGCGGCGCGCGTGAAAATTTCCGCCGCGACGGGTTCTGAAAATGACGAACTGTTCTCACATGCCCTGGATCAGGCGGCGGCATATGAGGAAGCCATGCAACAAAATGAGAACCCGGATATGGACGCCGCGCCTTTGGAGGTAAAGGAGAACATGAACCAATTTTGCATGAATGAAGAATTCATGGAAGAAACAAAAAATCTGTGCCTGCCGCAATTTGTCGTGCCCCAACCCTTGTCGATCTTTTCCGACGACAGGCAGGCGCTTCTGACGCGCGAGCGATTGACGGAGGGGTTTTCGCTGCGCGACAAGGACACAGAGATTGATTTTTCGACGCTTGAAGCTGAAATAGCCCGCGTTGATATTTCGGAAGCAAAAGACGCCGTGCCAAAGGCGTGGAAGCTGACGGGAAAGGACAATCATCTTTTCCGCGAATGGTTCAATTCGCAACCCTCCGATAAGCGCATAGCGAATTGCAAAAGCATGATTCTGGCGCAGCTTTCCAAAATCAATGCGATAAACGACAAGGATTTGAACGATTATGTCGGCAGGGCGCTTGACGCGCTCTCAACGGAGCAGTTGGAAGAGCTGCAACAGTCGCCGCATATCTACCTGGCGAAAATCAAAAATAAAATCAACACGTTGCTGGAGGCGCACAACGAAAAGAATTTTGACTTGTGGGTTGAGCAGGGAAAAATCACCTGCGCGCCGAAGTATGCGTTCAAAGGCGTTATCTCGCCGCTCAAATATGCCTCTTCCTTCCCGAAGTCGCTGTACGCCTCCGAAGAAGAAATGAACGGACTGGAAAAGGACGTGGCGTGGGAACTGGCAAACCTGCCGAACATCAAATGGTGGCACAGGAACATTTCACGCTCCGGTTTTCATATCAACGGCTATGTCAACGCCTACCCGGATATAATTGCAATGACAACAAGCGGGAAAATCCTCGTGATTGAACCGAAGGGCGATCATTTGGAAAACACGGAATCCCGCCAAAAGGCAAAAATCGGGCGGGCATGGCAAAACATGGCGGGCGCCAACTTCCGCTACCATATGGTGTTCAAGAACAAGGAACCACATGGGGAGGGCGCGCTTCGTTTCGATGACTTCATGAAAATTGTCAGGGAACTCTAATGAAACGTCCCGCATATGCGACGCCTTCGCCTGAAATCCCGGTTGTTCCTGAGTTTTGCGGCGGTTTTGCGGGTCATCGGGCAGCCAGTGCGCTTCCCGTTCCTGCCGCGCTCGCCCGCGCCGCGCATGGATGACCTCGCATGATCCGACTCGAAGACCTCCGCTATCGCTATCGTCCCGACAGCCCGTGGGCGCTGGATGGCGTTTCGTTCGACATCCGGCGCGGCGGCGTTTGCGGGTTGCTGGGGCCAAATGGCGCGGGCAAGACGACCCTGATTGCGCTTTTGTCGGGATTGATGAAGCCGCAGGAAGGCCGCATCACCCTGGATACGCCGGACAAGCGCGCCGTCATTGCCGTGGCGCCGCAGGATTATGCGTTTTATCCCATGTTGAGCGTGGCCGAGAATCTCGATTTTTTCGCGGGCGTACAGGGCTGTTCCCGCGTGGAACGGCAGGCGCGTTGCGCGAAGGCGCTGGCTTTCGCCTGTCTGGAGCCGGTTGCGAAACGGCGGGCGGGCGAGCTTTCCGGCGGCTTGCGGCGGCGGCTGAATCTGGCCATCGCGCTGACCAGCGCGCCGGATGTGCTGCTGCTCGATGAGCCAACTGCGGGCGTCGATCCGCAATCGCGCCATTTTTTGCTCGCCGCCGTTCGCCAGTTCGCCGCCGCGGGCGGCACGGCGCTTTATGCCAGTCACTACATGGAGGAAATCGAGGCCGTCTGTTCCGAGGCGGTCATCATCGATCAGGGCAAGACGCTTGTTTCCGGGACGCTGGAGGCCATCAAGCGCAAGCATGCCGCCGCCCTGACCTTGAAACTGGCCGCGCCGCCGCCAGAAACATGGATGACCGGCTGGCGGGCGCGGTTTCCAGATTTGACCGCCGCCGCCGATAACACGCTCTGCCTTCCCCGGATTGACGCCGACGGCTTGATCGCGCTCCTGTCCAGCCTCGCCGCCGCGGGCGTTCCTGTGGAAGGCGTTGCGTACGGCGCGCCGAATCTGGAGCGGATATTCCTGCAACTGACCCGGCACGCGCTGCGGGAGTAACCGACATGCCCTTGCTTTTTCGTCTCGCCGCGTTGTGGAAAAAGGAAGCCCTGGCGCTGACGCGCGACCGGCACGCGCTGGCCGCGCTCTTCATCATGCCAGCCATTTTCATTCTGGTGATGTCGCTGGCGCTGGCGGATACGGACGCTTTTTCCGGCAAGAGCCGCATCGCCGTCCGCTATGCCCTGCTCGATCTGGACGACAGCCGCGCTTCCCGGGAACTGGATGCCCGGCTCGACGCCATCGAGGCGTTCGAGAAACACGCGCCGCCCGCCGATGCCGACGCCGCCCGCCGTCAGGTGGAAAGCGGGGAAATTGCCTTCGCGCTGGTGATTCCGCAAGGCTACGGCCAACAAATCGACGCGCAAAAGACGCCCGCCCTGCAACTCCTGATCGACCCCGCGCTGCCGCGCGCCCTGCGCGAGGGCTTTTACCGGCAGGTGGAGGCGGCGAGCATCCGCGTCAGTGTTCTTTTTGCAATCGAGGCGCTGGAAGACAGCCTGCTGTCCGACGCGCCGCAATTGACGGCGCTTGAAGCGCCAAGACTTGCCGTCGAAGCCGTAGGACACGGCGATGATCCCGCGCCTGTCCTGCCCTCCGCCGTGCAGCAAAATGTTCCGGCGTGGCTCATCTTTTCGATGTTCTTCGTGGTCATCCCGATTTCGGCGGTTTTTATTGGCGAACGCCAGCATGGCACCTTGCAGCGTCTGGCGACGCAACGGGTTTCCTTTGGTCTGGTGCTGGCGGGCAAATTCCTGCCCTTCGTCCTCCTCAACCAGATTCAGGCCGTCGTCATGGTCGGCGTGGGGCGCTGGCTGGCGCCGCTTTGCGGCAGCGAGGCGCTGGCGCTGCCGGAAGGCGCGGCGGCGCTCGCCGCCCTGTGGCTCGTCAGTCTGGCGGTGAGCGCGGCGGCGGTCGGCTGGGCGCTCCTCATCGCCAGTCTGGCGAAAAGCAGCGAACAGGCGACCGTGCTGGGCGGCGTCGGCAACATTCTCATGGGCGCCGTCGGCGGCGTCATGGCGCCGCGCTTCCTGATGCCTGCCGCCATGCAGCCCTGGACGCGCCTGTCGCCGATGGATTGGGCGCTGGAGGGCTTCCATCAGGTGATGCTGCGCGGCGGCGGCATCCCCGATGTCCTGCCCGCCGCCGCCGCGCTCGTCGCCTTCGGCCTCGCCGCGCTGGGTCTCGCCTGGCAAAGATCGACCGCCAGAACCCCATGAGCCGCCCTGTCGCCACACTTGCCGCCGCGCTTGCCGCTCAACAAGCGTCCTGTCCCCGCCGGGAAAATTCTCGCGTTCCCGCCGCCCGAATCGGCGATAATCCCGTCTGCCGTCCATCCCCCGCGAATGCCTCCCGCCGACGCCCAATGCCCGACCTGAAACTTGCCCTGAAAACCCTGATTGTCCAGTCCTGCGAAAGAGACTGCGATCCGTCGGAGATCGCCGACGATGAACCCCTGTTCGGCGGCGATGCGCGGCTGGCGCTTGATTCGCTCGACGCCCTGCAACTTTCCATGGCGCTGCAAAAACGCTATGGCGTGCGCCTCACCGATAGCAAGGAAACCCGCCGTATCCTCGCCAATGTCGGAAATCTCGCCCAATGGCTGGTTGCCACGGGGGCTGGAAACAGTGAGCAGTAAAGTCCGTGCCGCTTCCCGCCCGGTCTACATCCGGCGCATCGCACATGTTTCGGCTCTGGGGCTTTCGGCGGGCGCGGCGGCGCGGGCATTCCTGGCGGGCGAGTGCGTGGCGGGCTGGCGCGATTCTCCGGACGTGCGTTATCCGTGGTTTGGTCTGCCGCTGCCGGAAACGGAATGGTCGACGCGCTTGCGCCGCACCATGGCCGCCCTCAGGGCAGAACTGGATGCCGATCTGTCCGGGCTGCCGCTTTTCCTGGGGTCTTCTTCGCTACAGGTCGGCGCACTGGAAGCCATGGCGCGTGCCACGGGAAAGGTTGTCCTGTCGGCCAATCCCGCCGACATCGGCGCGGAAATCGCCGCCCTGCTGGGAAACCGGACGGACGCATGGATGTTTTCCACGGGTTGCAGTTCCGGCCTTGCCGCGCTGGAAGCCGCTTTCCTGATGATCGCCCAGGGCCGGATCGACAGGGCGCTGGTGCTGGGGTTTGAATTTGCCAATGAAACCACGCTGGCCGGTTTTGCCAGCCTCGGCTTGCTCGCGCCCGACAAGGACGCCGATGGCCTGATATTGGGCGAAGCGGTGGGTGCCCTGCTGCTTTCCGCCGATCCAGGCGATGGCCCGGTCTGGCGTATCGCTGCCTGTCGGTTGGGCATCGACGCTCATTCCCCCACCGCACCCACGCCCGATGGCAGCATCATCGCTGCCAATCTGGCCGCCGTGCTGGAAGATGCGCAGGTTGCGGCGGCTGAGATTGATCTCGTCAAATCGCATCAGGGGCGCATCCCCGCCACGGATGCTGCCGAAGCCGCCGCGCTCGCGCGCGTTTTCGGCAGCCACCATCCGCCGGAGATCACCTGCAAACGCCAGATCGGCCATACGCTGGGTGCCAGCGGCCCGGCGGAACTGACGCTGCTGTTGGCGCTGCTCGCCACGCCGGACGGCATCGAACGTTATGGCAGACCGAAACATCTGCTGTTCAATCTTGTGGGTTTCGGCGGCAGCATCGCCGCTGTGGTGCTCTCGGAAAACAACGCGGCGCGGGGCGCAGGCGGATTGCCTCCCGCCCCGACATCCCTCGTGGGGGACGATGATAATCATCCCGCACCGATAACGCAGTTGCCGCCTGTCATTTACAGCATGTCCTCCAGGGAACTCGCGGCCAGGGTGCGACAGGCATCCTCCGTTCCGCTGCGGCGCGCGGGCCTGCTGGCAAGGACGCTGATAGCCGGGGCGGGCTGTCTTGTGGGCGAGCCAGCCCGCAAG
>JAITJU010000006.1 GCA_031278735.1 Zoogloeaceae bacterium | reverse complement strand
ACGATGATCGCCTCCTCATCGGCGCAGAGCACTGTGGAGTGTGGCTGTTTGGGGCCAGTGGGCAGATCACTGACCGATTGGCGCTTTCGCCATTTGGCGACGGTCTTCGGGTTGATGCCATAGCGTGCCGCCAAGGCTCTTATGCTCTCTTGACTATGCTGTATCGCTCGACGCGCCTCCTGAAGTC
Source organism: Zoogloeaceae bacterium (assembly GCA_031278735.1). Classification (GTDB taxonomy): domain Bacteria; phylum Pseudomonadota; class Gammaproteobacteria; order Burkholderiales; family Rhodocyclaceae; genus Azovibrio. Next base: position 3,313 of record JAITJU010000006.1, on the reverse strand, counting down.
GTTGTGGCCCCGCCGTGTAAAACTTGTCCCATAACGCTTCCTTCCAGGTAGAAGATAGAATAGTGCCAGAAAATGCCGGGACTAAACACCCTAAGTCCTCCCAACCCCTCTATTCATGGTATTTTCGGAGAATTTGCCGCACGAACGACCACACCCAGCTTGCGGAGCGGCGCGGCAACACGCTCCAAAGGCTTCTTTCGGCGATTTGCGCAGTTGAAGTGACCAGATCGAAACGATCCTTCCGCCACGCGGTAGAGGATGTCCAATACGCCATGCGGCGAGAGCAGCGCGCTCAAGAGCACGTTGGCATCAAGGACGCCCGCATCGACACTCACGCGCCCATTGCACGGCCTCGCACACAATGGTGGTCAGATCGGCTTCGCTCACGTCGGCGTTTGCCGCCTTGGCCTGCGCCACGGCGCGCTCGAAGATATAAGCGCGTACCGCTTCTTCGATGAAGCGTGACAGATATCCCTTGCGACCGCCGCTCCCGTTGTGCGTTTTTCCCCTTCCTACAGCGCCTTCAATACCGCGTCGCCCATCTGCCGCGTGCCGACCTTCGTCGCGCCGGGCGCGTGAATGTCGGCGGTTCTGAAGCCTTGCGCCAGCGCCTTTTTTACCGCCGCTTCCACACGACGCGCGGCTTCTTCCTCCTGGAAGGTGTAGCGCAGCAGCATGGCGGCGGAGAGGATTGTCGCCAATGGATTGGCCACGTCCTGCCCGGCAATATCCGGCGCGGAGCCGTGCGAGGGTTCATAAAGCCCCTTGTTGTTTTCATCCAGCGATGCCGAAGGCAACATGCCGATCGAGCCGGTCAGCATGGAAGCTTCGTCCGACAGAATATCGCCGAACATGTTGCCGGTGACGAGTACATCGAATTGCCGGGGCGCGCGCACGAGCTGCATGGCGGCGTTATCCACCAGCATATGGATGAGCGTCACGTCCGGGTATTCGGGCGCGATTTCCTCCATCACGTCGCGCCAGAGCTGCGTGGTTTCCAGCACGTTCATCTTGTCGACCGAGCAGAGTTTTTTATTGCGCCTTTGCGCCGCCTGAAACGCCACCCGCCCGATGCGGCGAATCTCCGTTTCCGTGTAGCGCATGGTGTTGAAGCCGAAACGCTCGCCGTTATGCGCCTCGATGCCGCGCGGCTGGCCGAAATAGATGTCGCCCGTCAATTCGCGCACGATCAAGATGTCCAGCCCGGAGACCACTTCCGGCTTCAGGGTGGAAGCGTCGGCGAGTTCCGGGTAGAGGAGCGCCGGTCGCAGATTGGCAAAAAGATTGAGATGCTGGCGAATGCCGAGCAGCCCTTTTTCGGGACGCTGTTCTCTTGGGTTCGCGTCCCATTTGGGGCCACCCACCGCGCCCAGGAGCACCGCGTCGGCTTCGCGCGCGAGTTTTCTCGTCGCTTCCGGGTAGGGGTCGCCGGTCGCGTCCACCGCCGCGCCGCCGAGCAGCGCCGTTTCCATCTCGAAACCGAGTTCCAGCGCCTCCAGGACGCGCGCGGCCTCTGCCGTGATTTCCGGCCCGATGCCGTCGCCGGGGAGAACGAGAATTTTTTTCGTCATGACTTGTTCCTGTCTTCCAATGCCGTTGCGATGCGCTCGAACAGGGCGTTGTTCTGCGCGCTCCATTCGCCCTGACGCTCCAACAACGCAATCTGGCGCTCCATCAATTCAAGCTGGCGTTCCACGAATTTGAGCTGGCGTTCCTGCGCCTGAACCACGGGGGAGCGAGCGCCCGAATACTTGCGGGTCACGAGGAACAGTACCGCGATGAGCAGCAGGATCGGCCACACATCCGCCAGCAATTTCCCCAACTTGCCCAGGATGGAATCCGAAGTTTTCCCGGACGCGCTGGCGACCTCGGTCTCCTCGGCCTCGTTGTACGCGCAGTATGCCCCGGCAACGCGCGTATCATGCGACGCATAGGCGGGTTGCGGCTGCGTGGCGAACTGCCGGAAGCGAAACGGCATATCCTCGCCCGGCGCGAGCGTCACGCCATACAGATAATTCTGCTGCACGTCGAGCAGACGCCCTTCCGCATCCAGATGCCGCGTCACGAGCCGGATATCCTCCACCTTCTCCTGACCCTTGTTCCGAAGAATGCCGATGGTCTCCACATGAGCATCGCCCCGCTCCTTCGTGAAACGAACCTGTACCTCCTCGACCGCCAGCGTCTTCAGGGTTTCAACGGAACATATCTGGGCAGCGCCGCCCATGCCGGGAAGCAGGAAAAGCGCGGGCAGGATGAGCCTGCGCAAGAAAATGTTTTTCACGCGAAAAGCCACGGGAATTTCTCCTTTCTTTCTTCCTCGAAAGCGCGAATCACGTCGGCGTGACGCAGGGTCAAGCCGATGTCGTCCCAGCCGTTCAAAAGGCATTCCTTCCTGAACGAATCAACCGAAAAGGGAAGCGCGACACTATCCGGGCGGGTCAAGGTCTGCGCGGCCAGGTCGACCGCCAGGGCAAAGCCGGGCGTGGCTTCGACAAGGCCAAAGAGCGCGTCGATCTCGGCTTTGGGCAAAACCAGCGGCAGCAGGCCGTTTTTAAAGCAGTTGTTGAAGAAGATGTCGGCGAAGGATTCGGCAAGAATCACCTTGAAACCGTAATCCGCCAGCGCCCAGGGCGCGTGCTCGCGGCTGGAGCCGCAGCCGAAATTGGCGCGGGCGAGCAGAATCGACGCGCCTTGATAACGTTCCTGATTCAAGACGAAATTGGGATTTTTCGGGCGTATGGCATTATCCCCGCCCGGCTCGCCGCGATCGAGATAGCGCCACTCGTCAAAGGCGTTGGGGCCGAAGCCGGAACGCCGGATGGATTTCAGGAACTGCTTCGGGATGATCGCGTCCGTGTCGACGTTGTTGCGATCCAGCGGCGCGACAAGGCCGGTAAAGGGGGGGAATTTTTCCATTGGCGAAAAAAGCGGCTTTTCATGAAAAGTCGTGATTATGGCATGAGGACTGCCATATCAGGGAAATGTTATAGCAAATCAACTTGATGTGGCTCATATTCTGTGCTGAACTATAGAATCTATCATCATCGCAAGCCAAGATTCATTGAGCTTCAATTTATTGATCTGCTCTAATCCCAAGCAGAAATGTCCGGTCTGTGCAAAGCAGTAATGTCGGCTTCAGGAGGAAACGGACATGGAACAGAAGGAGATTGGCTTGAGCGAGCGGGAAGTAGAATGGTTTGGCGTGCGGGAGCGGTTGAGGCATGGTGAATTGAGCCGGGTGGATGCGGCGCGTTCATTGGGGTTGTCGTCCCGGCAAGTCCGAAGATTGTTGCGGCGTCTGGAGCGCGATGGG
>JAITJU010000307.1 GCA_031278735.1 Zoogloeaceae bacterium | reverse complement strand
TCAAATATTCATATAATTTATTGATTATAATGAAATAATACGCGGAGAACTCGGTTGCGTCACATCGGGGCGCTACGGCATGATCCCGCGCATGATTCGTCCGGGACGCCGGATGCGTCCTGTAGCCATCTTCGGGGCAGGCGGTTAAAATATTTTTTTGTTCCGGGCAGGGTGTTGCCAATGAGCATCAAGTCAGACAAATGGATACGCCGCATGGCGGCGGAACACGGCATGATCGAGCCGTTCGCGCCTTCCCTCGTGCGCGAGGCGGACGGGCAGAAGATCGTCTCCTACGGCGCGTCGAGCTACGGCTACGACATTCGCTGCGCGCCGGAATTCAAGGTGTTTACCAACATCAATTCCACTGTGGTCGACCCCAAGGCCTTCGATCCCAAGTCCTTTGTCGAAATCGAGGCCGATGTCTGCATCATCCCGCCCAATTCCTTCGCGCTGGCGCGCACGGTCGAATATTTCCGCATTCCGAGGAACGTGCTCACCATCTGCCTGGGCAAGAGCACCTACGCCCGCTGCGGCATCATCGTCAATGTCACGCCCTTCGAGCCGGAATGGGAAGGCTTCGTGACGCTGGAATTCTCCAACACCACGCCCCTGCCCGCCAAGATCTACGCGGGCGAGGGCTGCGCCCAAGTGCTCTTCTTCGAGTCCGACGAGGTCTGCGAGACTTCCTACCGGGATCGCGGCGGCAAGTATCAGGGGCAAACAGGCGTCACCCTGCCGAAAATCTGAAACGGGAAAATTCCTGGGGAGCCCCTCATGTCCCCTGCCCGTCCGCCTTGAATTCCTGTCCCCATCCCGGAACGAAAAATGGGGCTACCTCAACGAAAAGGGAACGGAAGTCATCGCGCCGCGTTTCAACGGCGCGCGGGATTTTGCGCCCAATGGTCTGGCGAGGGCGCAGGCGGGCGACGCTTGACATCGACCCGAGCAGCCAGACGTGTTCTCGATCGTCTTTTTCTGCGGCGCGAAGGCGCTGATAACGCCTGGGGGCGACCTCCTCTGGCCGCCCAAAACCGCCGAACAACTTTGCGCGGAATGAGCCGCGAGCGAACAGGCGGGTTTTTCTGTTTTTTTCGGGCCTCGAGGCGAGGCGGAAACCGTGAAAACGCGGCGGGATTGGCGCGCGAAGGTTGTCCTCTGATCCTTCGCCTTCTGAAATATAATCCCGTTCCTGCCCATTTTCATCGTCACGAGGCCTTCGTATGTCCCTTTCCCCTGTTTTCGAGACCGCCATTCACAGTCTGCCCCTGATTTCACGCGGAAAGGTGCGGGACATTTATGCGGTTGGCGCGGACAAGCTCCTGATTGTCGCCACGGATCGCTTGTCGGCCTTCGACGTCATCCTGCCCGACCCAATTCCCAAAAAGGGGCAGGTATTGACGGCGGTGGCGGATTTCTGGTTCAGGAAACTCGCGCACATCATCCCCAATCAGCTTGTCGGCATCGATCCGCGAAGCGTGGTCGCGCCGGAAGAAGCCGCGCAGGTCGACGGGCGCGCAATCGTGGCGCGACGCCTGACGCCCTTGCCGATCGAGGCGGTGGTGCGCGGTTATCTTTCCGGTTCGGGCTGGAAGGATTACCAGCGGACGGGCGCGGTGTGCGGCCTGCCGCTGCCGCCCGGACTCAAGCTGGCCGCCCGCCTGCCCGCGCCGTTATTCACGCCCGCGACCAAGGCGGAAATCGGCGCGCATGACGAGAATATCTCCTTCGCGGAAGCGCAACGGCACTGCGCGGCGCGGCTCGCGGACATCCTGCGCGGCAGCGGCAAAAGCGGTGAGGCCATATGCGGCGAAGCGCGCGACGCGGCGCTTGCCCTGTACCGGGAAGCCACCGCCTATGCGCTTTCGCGCGGCATCATCATCGCCGATACCAAGTTTGAATTTGGCGTGGACGCGACGGGAAAACTCTACCTGATCGACGAGGCGCTGACGCCGGATTCTTCCCGCTTCTGGCCTGCCGACGGCTACCGCGAAGGCGAAAATCCCGCCAGTTTCGACAAGCAGTTCGTGCGCGATTATCTGGAAACCCTGGACTGGAACAAGAAAGCCCCCGGCCCTCGCCTTCCCGCCGAAGTCGCCGCCAGAACCAGCGAAAAATACGTGGAAGCCTGCGAACGGCTGACCGGAGAAAAGCTGCCGGAATAAGGGTTCTGGAAGGCGGCGCGGTGGCCGCGCGAAGAAGCCGCCCGGATTTTGCCGCCGCGCCTGGAGAGGCCGAAAGCGCCAAGGACCGGCGACGGGCTTTTGTTTCGCCCGTCGCCGGGAAACCGCTTTGTCATCTTTTCGCAAAACAAGCGCATTTCCCCGCAGAGCAAGTGCGGATGCCCAGAAGGGAATAGAGTGCGCAATAGCCGAACACGCCCGTAGCGAGCGGCACGACCCCCAGCCATCCCCACACGCCGATGATGCCTGTGGCGGTCAGTGCGATCAGGGCGATGCCCAGAATAATCCGCAGAATGCGGTCCAGATTGCCTGTGTTTCGTTGCATGGTGGTTCCTTTCGTAGTCAGGGAAAATCAGGACGCTTGTCCATGGAATTCGTCGAACGCTGTCAGGGCTTCTGTCGCCCACATGACAGAAGGGCCGCCGCCCATGAGGATGGCGACGCCCAGGGTTTCTTCGACTTCAGCGCGAACTGCGCCAAGCTTGGCGAGCGCCTGGGCATGGAAGGCGACACAAGCTTCGCAACGCGCCGCCACACCGAGCGCGAGCGCAATCAATTCCTTGGTTTTCTCGGAGAGCACGCCGTCCGCCAAGGCAGCGGTGTGCAGGTCATGAAAAGCCTTCATCGTACCGGGGATGCCTGCCTGCAAGTCTTTCAGGCGGGAAGCGACCTTCCGGGCGGATTCCTGATATTGCGTCATAAAAACTCCTTTTGAAAATGGCGGCAGATGCCGCAGGGTTGAAAACGCGCCTTTGCCCGCAAGCGGGCTTCAGGACGCGGCACAGAAAATCCCGGCCAGCGTTTGCATGACGCGCAGGGCGTTGGCATTGGAAAGACGGTAATAGACGTACTTACCTTCCTTTTCCGTCGTTACAAGCCCTTCCTGTCGCAGTACGGCCAGTTGTTGCGACAGGGAAGGTTGGCGGATACCCGTTGCCGCTTCCAGCTCGCTGACATTGCGGCGTTCCGCGCCCATGCTGCACAACAGCATCAGGCGATCCGTGTTGGCCAGCGCCTTCAGGAGCGCGCACGCCGAGTCGGCATGGGCGCGCAGCTCTTCGGGAGAAAAACCCGGAGCGGAAGCGGGGTTCATGACCAAACATTCCATAAAAATAAATAATGTTTTTTAATATATTATCTTTTTATGAATTGTGTCAACGAAAAAAACGCAGCGAAAAAACGCCTGTCCGCCGGAAGTCGCCGCCAATCTCTTGCCGCCGCATATCCGTGTTCGGGATTTGTTTCGGAAGTGTCGGCACGGCCTGCCCCCACCTTTTTCTGCGGGCATTCAGGCCCGAAAGACAGCGGTTGCAGGGGCGTGAAGCCGTCCTGTCGTCTTCCGCCTTCTGTTTCCTGAAACCGTCATCATTCTGTCACAAATCCGAAGTAGGCTATAGACTCTGCATATTCATGAAGCCGGGGTTCCCGGCGCGATGAGCGAATCCTGAAAAATGGCTGACCGTATTTTTGGCTTTCTGGCGCTGGGCGCCGCGTTACTGACGCTTTTTTTGCTGCTGGGCATCATCGCTTCGCTGGTCATTGGCGCGTGGCCTGCCATCGAGGCGTATGGCGCGGGGTTCCTGACGCACAACGCCTGGGATCCGGTGCGGGAAGATTTTGGTGGCCGGGTGATGATTTACGGCACGCTGGCGACTTCCGGCATTGCCCTGTTGATTGCCGTTCCCGTCAGTTTCGGCATTGCGCTGTTCCTGACGGAACTCTCGCCCGCCTGGCTGAAGCGGCCTCTGGGCACGACCATAGAATTGCTGGCGGCGGTGCCTTCCATCGTGTACGGCATGTGGGGGCTGATGGTGTTCGGGCCGGTATTGGCGCGTTATGTGCAGCAGCCGTTACAGTCCTGGCTGGGCGATACGCCTTTTTTCGGGGCGCTGGTCTCCGGCCCGCCGGTGGGCATTGGCATCCTGTCGGCGGGCATCATTCTTTCCATCATGATCATTCCCTTCATCGCCGCGGTGATGCGCGACGTGTTCGAGGTGACGCCGCAACTGCTGCGGGAATCGGCTTACGCGCTGGGCGCGACGACCTGGGAAGTCATCTGGAAGGTTGTGCTGCCCTATACCAGGACAGGCGTGCTGGGCGGCATCATGCT
>JAITJU010000280.1 GCA_031278735.1 Zoogloeaceae bacterium | reverse complement strand
AACTGGCGGCAAGGGCGGGTCTGAAGGCCGCCAACCTCTCTTTCTGGAGGTGTTTCGCTCGTACGGTAACCCGGCAAACAACCAGGCGCAATGACAAATGTATTCATGCGATTGCCCTGCATCGTCGGTGCCATCGCGCCGGGCGGACGCACACCTTGCAGGCGTGGGGCCAACGGGGTTAAAAAAAAGGGGGGGGAGCCGTCCGATAAGCCGGGTTCTGTGCGGCGCTTGCGCGCCTGGCAGTCATTCCTCTAGGCCGCGCATTGCTGCGCGGCTCAAGCGACCGACCCGGAAGCGGCGCGGGCAACGCCTTGCGCTTCCCTATTTGGTCTTGCTTCGGATGGGGTTTGCCGTGCCGGTACTGTTGCCAGAACCGCGGTAGGCGCTTACCCTGCCGTTTCACCCTTGCCTGATCTCCTTTCAGAGCCATCGGCGGTTTGTTTTCTGTTGCACTTTCCGTCGCCTTGGGCCTTGCGGCTTATAGCGCCCGGTCGTTAACCGGCATCCTGCCCTGCGAAGCCCGGACTTTCCTCCCCCCGTCCGGCATTTGCCGGAAACGGGCAGCGACTGCCTGGACGACTCCCGGTCAGGATTATAACCCGTGAAGGGGCATGATCGCGCCCTGCGTCGCCAGGCCGACTTCGGTTTGCGCCCCGCGCCTGCGGGCAGGCCGGGTTTCACGAGGCAAAAAAAACGGAGCCGCAAGGCTCCGTTCTTGATGGCCGGTTCCGGTTCAGCAGGAATAGTAGAGGTCGAATTCCACCGGATGCGTGGTCATGCGCAGTCTGGTGACTTCTTCCATCTTGAGGTTGATGTAGGCGTCGATCCAGTCGTTGGAGAAGACGCCGCCGCGGGTGAGGAACTCGCGATCCTGCTCCAGGTAGTTCAAGGCTTCTTCCAGGCTGGCGCATACGGTCGGAATCTTGGCGTCTTCTTCCGGCGGCAGGTCATAAAGATTCTTGTCGGCGGAATCGCCCGGATGAATCTTGTTCTGGATGCCGTCCAGTCCCGCCATCAACAGCGCGGAAAAACACAGATAGGGATTGGCGATCGGATCGGGGAAACGGGTCTCGATGCGCCGCGCCTTGCCGGAGGAAACGAAGGGCACGCGGATGGAGGCCGAACGGTTCTTGGCGGAATAAGCGAGCTTCACCGGCGCCTCAAAGCCGGGTACCAGACGCTTGTAGGAATTGGTGCCGGGATTGGTGATGGCGTTCAGCGCCCGGGCATGCTTGATGACGCCGCCGATGTAGTACAGCGCCAATTCGGAAAGCCCCGCGTAGCCGTTGCCGTCGAACAGGTTCTTGCCGTCCTTCCACACCGATTGGTGCACGTGCATTCCGGAGCCGTTGTCGCCGACAATGGGCTTGGGCATGAAGGTGGCGGTCTTGCCGTACTGGTGCGCCACGTTATGCACCACGTATTTCAGTATCTGCGTCCAGTCGGCGCGGCGCACCAGCGTGTTGAACAGGGTGCCGATTTCATTCTGGCCGCCGCTGGCGACTTCATGGTGATGCACTTCCACGTCGACGCCGCACTGCTCCAGCGCCAGACACATGGTGGAACGAATGTCGTTGAAGGAGTCGACCGGCGGCACCGGAAAATAACCGCCCTTGACGCTGGGGCGGTGGCCGATGTTGCCGCCCTCGATCTTTTCGCCCGAAGCCCATGCCGCTTCCTCGGAAGTGATTTTCACGTAGGAGACGCCCATTTCGGATTTCCATTCCACGGAATCGAAAATGAAAAATTCGGGTTCCGGGCCGAAATAAGCGGCATCGCCGATGCCGGAAGATTTCAGGTAGGCCTCGGCGCGCTTGGAAATGGAGCGGGGATCGCGGTCATAGCCGCGGCCATCGGCAGGATCGACCACATCACAAGTCAGCACCAGCGTGGTTTCCTCGAAAAAGGGATCGACAAAGGCCGTGTCGGGATCCGGCATCAACAGCATGTCGGAAGCCTGAATGCCTTTCCAGCCCGCAATGGAAGAACCATCGAAAGCGTGACCGTTTTCAAATTTGTCCTCATCCACATGCCGGGCGGGAACGCCAACGTGCTGCTCCTTGCCGCGCGTATCGGTAAAACGGAAATCGACGAACTTGGCGTCGTTGTCCTTCATCAGCTTCAGAACGTCCTGAACAGTAGCCATCTTTGCAAACTCTCCTAAGGAATGCCGGACACGCCGACAAAAAGAAAAACAGGATATACGGGAAATCCTGCGAAAGCCGTTAGCAGAAATCATGCCCATCAAACCTGACGGGACGGCGCATTGTGACACGATCAGGGAACAGAGAACAGGGATCGGGGCGCAAAAGAAAAACAGCGGATTCGCAACGCCCCGCCACAGCCCCGGATTCGCGCGTTGCGCACCAATAACGTGCCGCGTCTTGCACCAAACGGGTGCCCCAAGCGTATCTGGCCTACCGTTGCCGAGCCAGGTCGGCGGCGAAGCGCCGGATCACGATTCCGGCAGCGGCCATTTCAGGCTGAAGCGGGCGCCGCCCAACGAAGAGGACAGGACGCGGGCGTGGCCGCAGTGCAGGGTCAGGATGCGGAGGGTTATGGCCAGACCCAGGCCATAGCCGCTGGTGGCGCGATCGCAGGCGCGATCCAGGCGGGAGAAGGCGGTGAAAATCGCCTCGCGCTTTTCTTCCGGGACGCCGACGCCATCATCATCCACGTGAATGGACGCCATCCGGTTTTTCACGCTGGCGCTGATTTTTATGTGTTGCCGGGCGTAACGCACGGCATTGCGCACGAGGTTGCCCAGCGCGCGCGCCATGTATTGCGGGTCCAGCGTCACGTTCTGTTCCGGCGCAAGTTCGCGCAAGTCGAGCGACAGGGTTTTGCCGCGGAGCAACGGGCGCAGTTTTTCCGCCTCTTCCGTCAGCCAGCGCGCCAGATCGACCGTTTCCGGGTGCAGTTGCAGCGTATCCCGTTCCAGGCGCGCGTAGGTCAGGCTGGCGTCGATCAGGCGTTCCAGTTCATCCAGATCGCTTTCCATCATCTTGCCCAGACGCTGGCGTTCTTCCCTGGCGCGGGCGGATACGGCCATTTCGCCCACGAAGCGCAGGCGGGCAATGGGTGTGCGCAGCTCGTGCGACATGGCGCAGGTCAATTCCTTCTGGGTGGCAATCCGTTGCTGGATGCGGTCGGCCATGTCGTTCAGGCTGTCGGTCAGCGGCACGAAAATCCGGCTGTATGCCCCCGGCGTCCGCGCTTCCAGCCGTCCTTCGCCCAGCGCGCGCGTAGTTTGGCGCAGGGCTTCCAGATCGCGAAAGATGGGACGTATCCAGATAAACAGCAGGAGCGCAAACGCCGCGCCCGACGCCGCCCAGATCGATAGATGCGCATGCAGGCGCAAGGGCGTTTTCAGCGCCGCGCCTGGGCCATGCGCCGGAGAAAACATCCCCAGCGCCAGCACCGTGTCGTTGTCGGAAAGCATATGGTACATCTCGTTATGTTCGCGGGACACGACGATGCCGCCCTGGCTTACCTGCGTTTGTATTTCCTTCGGAAGATGCGCGCGCCCAATCAGGTACAGGTGATGCGTGAATTTTTCGTTCAGCGCCTCTATGGCGGACAGCCAATCCTCGCGTGCGTGACGATAGAGTTCCGTCTCGACCAGGGTGAAAGCCCCTTGCATGAAGCGTCGGGCGTGATGCTCCTCAACATCCCTGACGGCGCTGGCGACAAGCAGATGCGCCAGACAGACGATGAGGACGAAGCCGCACAACAGAATCAGGTAGAAGCGGCAGAAAACCCGCAGTGAATAATGTTGTTCGTAATCGCGCCGGGAATGCCGCCCGCGGCGTCGGCGGGGAGGAAAAAGAAACCGGCGCGCCTGCCGAATGACGGTAGCGGCGGATTCAACGCCAATCATGCTGACTGAACAGATAACCCTTGCCGCGCACAGTTTTTATGCGAGTGGGGTTTTCTGAATCATCGCCGATTTTCTTCCTGAGACGGGAAATGCGCGCGTCGATGGAGCGATCCAGTCCGTCAAAGCCGATGCCGCGCAAGGCATGGAGCAATTCGTCGCGCGACAGAATGCTTCCGGCATGAGCCGCCAGGAGCCAGAGCAGATCGAATTCCGCCGTGGTCAGATCCAGTTCTTCTTCCCCTGAGCAGGCGGTGCGGGTAGTCTGGCTGATGTGGAAATTGCCGAAGGCCAGTTCCTTCTTGTCGGAACGCGTCGCTCCCGGATGGCGGCGCAGCAATGCCTTCATCCGCGCCAGCAGCACACGCGGCGGCGCGGTTTTGGTAATGTAATCGTCCGCGCCCAGTTCCAGTCCCAGTATCTGATCGAAATCCTCGTCGCGCGCCGTAAACATCATGATGATGCCCGAATACAACGAACGAATGCTGCGGCAAAGCTCAAAGCCATCCTTGCCTGGCAGCATGATGTCCAGAATGACCATATCCGGCTGTTCGGCTAGAATGCGCGCTTCCGCCTTGTCGCCCCGGCTCTCGATTTGTACCGCGAATTCGTTGTTGCTCAAATAATCCGCAGTAAGGCGCGCCAGGCGCGTGTCGTCTTCAACCAGAAGAATATGCGTATTCATGATGCCAGTGTACCGGCAAGCGTTCTCTTGCGTCAGTACCGGCTTCGCCACAGCGTGAAACAATGTGTAACAGCACGGCGGCAAGCCGTCCAGCGCAGCCCGCGCAGGACGAAAGACGGGGGACGGAGGACAGTAATCACGCGGGCGCTTTCGCGCCCGGCAATGAATCCGTCCTCCGTCCCCCGAATGCCTTCTCCCCCGTGAGGGGGAGAAGGGAGCCGCTCAGAATCGGTAGTTCACCTTGAAGCCGCCGGTGACGCCTTCGCGCTGGCCCCAGTAGCCCTGTACGCCAACGTCGATGGAAAGCGGCGTTTTGGCGAAAGGCGCGGTGGAGAGGCCCAGTTCGACGAGGCCGGAATCGCCCTTCAGTTCGGGCGTCAGGAGTTTCCGACCGTTCAGCGTGGCCTTGGCCTTGCCGTCGAATTCCTTTTCCCAGGCCGTGCCCACGTAGCCCACGAGGGTTTGGCTCAGGGCGTGGTTATAGCGCGCGGCGAGGCGCAGGCGGCGGGAATCGACGGCATCGAAATCGAGTTCCATCGCCGCGACGCCCTTGAGACGAACCTTGTCGCCCTTCTGACGCGTCCACAGGTATTGGGCGGAAACATCCAGGCTGTTGTCGCCCAGTTGCCAGATTTTGCCCGCGCCCGCGTGCGCGCCGTGGTAGCGGCTGGAGGTGTCGTAGGCCGTGAGCGCGCCATTGATTTGCGCGGAGCGGAAATCGTTATCCACCTTGCCCAGACGCAGCGTGCCGTCCAGATAGAAGCCGTTCGTGAAGGCGAAGCGCGCCAGCGCGCCGCCGCCCGCGTAGTCGGTATCGCCCTTGCCTTTCACGCGCCCGGAGGCGAAGCTGTTGTAGGTGGAGTAATCGCCCTCGCCATATTCCACGAACGCGCCCAGGGTGAGTTCGCCCGCGGCAAGATTGCTGCCGATGGCCGCGCCGCCGATCAGGTAGTAGCCGTCCACATCGACGTGCGAGCCGGTCTCATACTTGAGCGAGCCGCCGCGTATTTCGGCAAAACCCGTCGCGCCCGCCGCGCCGCCCGCGGCCTTGACGTTTCGCGCGGCGGAAACCGCTGCCCTGGCGGCATGGTCGCCCGCGCTCGTCAATGCCGCCGCGCCGCCCAGAAAGCCCTCGGCGTAAGCCTTGGTCCTTTCGTTCGCGCCGATGCTCTTGATCGTGCCGCGGATGCTGCCGTTGCTGCCGGAGGCGATGTTCAGATCCCCCAACTCGATATTGATGAGGCCCTGGTCGCTCACCGTGGCGGTCTTGAGACCGGTTGCGGAAAGCGCGCCGCCGTAGACTTCAAGCAGATACAGCTCGTCGCCGCTCGTTACCGCGGCGCTGGTTCCCATGACCGCGGCGGTCAGCGTGGCATTATCCAGATTGGCGTTGCCGGAAACAACCAGGATGGGGCTGGTGGCGCTGGGCACGAAATGTTCATCCACCCGGAAATTCACGGTCGCGTTTTCCGCGTCAAGGTCGCCAGAGTAGGACGCCTGGTTGACGACGGTCAGCGTGCCGTTGGCGAGTGAATACGTGCCGCCGACTGAATTGTCGAACCACGAGCCTTCGTTCAGCGTCAGCGCCGGGCTTGTCAGCGTCGAATCTGTGGCGGCGAGCGCGAATTGCGCGTCATTTTCAAGAATGACTTCGGAAGTCGTCAGTGTTGAACTGGCATCCAGGGTCAGCTTGGAGTCTTCCGTGACGGTGGTCGAGCCG
>JAITJU010000278.1 GCA_031278735.1 Zoogloeaceae bacterium | reverse complement strand
CAGAAAGCCGGATCGAATCTTCAGCTGCGAGGCCATCTTCTTTCTGGGAGTGATGCTGTGCGCCGGCGCCATTTTCTTCCTGGACAGGGCGCTTTCCAGCGATAGCGGCCATTTCTCGCTGTTGTTCCTCATGGCAACGATCCTCTACGGCATTCTGGGGTTGGCGCTTTCCTCCAGGCTCATCTGGATTTTTTCCATCCTTGCGCTGGGTAGCTGGTTCGGTGTGGAAACCGGCTATGTTTCCGGCTGGGGCGCTTATTACCTTGGCATGAATTATCCCCTGCGCTTCGTCCTGTTCGGCGCCGTGCTGACCGCCGTCAGCTTCGGCTTCGGGAGCGTCCCGCGCCTGGTGAAATTCCAGCATTCCACTTATGTTCTGGGTTTGCTCTATCTGTTCATTGCCCTGTGGATACTTTCCATTTTCGGAAATTGCAACGAAGCGCAGTGGTACAGGGCTCGGCAGATCGAACTTTTCCACTGGGGCGTGTTGTTCGCGCTGGCCGCCGTCGCGGCAATCGCGTATGGCCTGAAATATGACAATTACACTTCGCGCGCCTTCGGCGTCACGTTTCTTTTCATCAACCTGTACACGAAGTATTTCGAATATTTCTGGGAAGGGACGCACAAGGTCATTTTCTTCCTGTTGCTGGCGCTGTCGTTCTGGCTGATTGGCAGCTATGCCGAGAAAATCTGGAACCTCGAATTCATGAAACGCAACGCTTCCCCGCCGGATGCGCGCCCGGGAGGTTCCGGGGAAGCGAATGGCGGCGAGGCGGGAGCGCTTCCGGCTTCCGTTGCGGAAGCGGAGGGCGGAGCGCCGCCGCGATGGCCGCCGATCGTGCCATAATCCCCCCCTTTTTTTTCCGTTTCCCGACAAGACCATGCCGCAAACCCTGTATGACAAGCTCTGGCAAGGCCATGTCGTCCGCGAGGAGCCGGACGGCACGGCGCTGATTTACATCGACCGCCATCTGGTGCACGAAGTCACGAGTCCGCAAGCCTTCGAGGGGCTGAGGCTCGCGGGCAGGACGCCCTGGCGCGTGTCTTCCATCGTGGCGACCGCCGATCACAATACGCCCACCGATCATTGGAACGAAGGCATCAAGGACCCGGTTTCCCGCCAGCAGGTGGAAACACTGGACGCCAATATCCGCGAGGTGGGGGCGCTGGCCTATTTCCCTTTCCGGGACGCGAGGCAAGGCATCATCCATGTGATCGGCCCCGAAAACGGCGCAGTGCTGCCGGGCATGACGGTGGTTTGTGGTGACTCGCACACGTCTACGCATGGCGCGTTCGCGGCCATGGCGCACGGCATCGGTACTTCCGAGGTCGAGCATGTGCTGGCGACGCAATGCCTCGTGCAGAAAAAGTCGAAAACCCTGCTGGTTCGGGTTGATGGCCGTTTGGGCAAGGGCGTGACCGCCAAGGATGTGGCGCTTGCCGTCATCGGCAGGATCGGCACGGCGGGCGGTACGGGACATGCCGTGGAGTTCGCCGGTTCCGCCATTGAAAGCCTGTCGATGGAAGGGCGCATGACGCTCTGCAATATGGCGATAGAGGCCGGGGCACGGCTGGGGCTGGTGGCGGTCGATGACGTCACGATCCAGTATCTGAAGGGTCGCCCCTTCGCACCGCGCGGCGCAGACTGGGACAAGGCTGTGGCTCACTGGCGTACCTTGCGCTCCGACGCCGGAGCCGTGTTCGACCGCTGCGTGACACTGGACGCGGCGGACATCCTGCCGCAAGTCACTTGGGGCACTTCGCCGGAAATGGTCGTTTCCGTCACGGCCTCGGTGCCCGATCCGGCAGGGGAGAAGGACGCTGCGAAGCGGGAAGGCATGGAACGTGCGCTCGCTTACATGGGCCTGCAAGCGAACATGCCGATACGGTCGATAAAGATCGACAAGGTATTCATCGGTTCCTGTACCAACTCCCGCATCGAGGATTTGCGTCAGGCGGCGGCGGTGCTCAGGGGCCGCGAAAAAGCCGCCAACGTCAAGCTTGCGCTGGCGGTGCCGGGGTCGGGGCTGGTCAAGCGGCAGGCGGAAAGCGAAGGGCTGGACAAAATCTTCATCGCCGCCGGTTTCGAGTGGCGGGAGCCGGGCTGTTCGATGTGTCTCGCCATGAACGCCGACCGGCTGGAACCGGGCGAGCGTTGCGCATCGACATCGAATCGCAATTTCGAGGGTCGCCAGGGGCCGGGCGGGCGCACCCATCTCGTGAGTCCGGCCATGGCGGCAGCGGCAGCGATTGCCGGGCATTTCGCCGATGTGCGGGAAATTCTTTGATCGTCGGAATGACGATCATGACGGGCAAGGCGGTCGGAACACGACTTGCCGCGCCTGGGGCAAGCCTGGCGACCGGGGTTCCTCCTGAAATATTCAAGCCGCTTGCCCGGCGCGGCGAGCGATATGGTGCCGCCCCGTGGACGCTGTTCAGACCGGAGACATCATAAACACATGTTCGAAAACATCGCGGACGGAAGATAGCGCATTTTTTGTTGAAAGGAATTTGTGCGTTTTTGCCGGGCAGGAAAGCGGACGCGCCGCGAAGCCAGAAGGGCGGAATTCGGGTATGGAAGCCTCCGCCGCCTGCCAGTTCAGACCCCAGAAAATTGCCACCGCTAGGAAAAGGCAAAGGTGCAAAGGGGTCGGAGACGTGTGTTCGTTCATCGAAATGCGAGTTTCATGCCGGATCGTTTCCGTTTCTTTCGCGGCAACGATAACACGAACAGGGCTGCGCTTGCTCTGGAGCTTTACTATAATTTGCCCATTGATTTTACGGCAGTCGCGCACATCATGTTCGATTATCTGTTCCCGCTTTTCTACATCAAGATTTCTGCGGAATGTGTCACAGTCAGGGATGTCAAGCGTGGAATCGAAGTCTCAGAAGTCCCGGAAATCGCCATCGGCAGCAATTCCGGAAAGAAAATCATCCTTGCCGCCGGCAAGGAGGCGCGGAAAATCGCCGCCGCGCAATCTGCCACACTCGTTAATCCCTTCCGCCACCCGCGCGCGCCCCTTGATGACGTTACGATCGCGGAACAGGTGCTGAAGGCGTTCGTCCGGCGCGTGCAAGGCAACATGAAGCGGCTTCAACTTCCCGTCGGCGTCGTCATCCACCCGCTCGGTTCGCCCGAAGGCGGATTGACGCAGGTCGAGCGCCAGGCGTTCGTCGAACTGGCATGGAATCTCGGCGCTTCGCGCGTGGCGCTCTGGATCGGGCGAGTGATTTCGGATGGCGAAGTGCGCTCCGGACAGGCGTTCAGGAAAAGCACGGAGCGGAGGTAGGCGGAATCGGGCTTGCGCCGTAATCTGCTGTTTCAACATACCGGCGCGAAGCGCCGCATGAATCGACTGAAAGAATAAGCAAGGATGATGATGCCCATAAATCCGGCGCTTTGCGCCGTATGGGAAGCCCCCCCGGAATATGACGCTGCACGTCTATTTCGGGCTACGCTCGTTCTTATTCGTGGAAGATTGAGCCAGTTGTCGCGCAGCGCGTCATGTTCCCTTGCCGCGGCGATGATGGCTTCGCATATCCCCCTGTCATTGCAAGACGCGCCAGCGCCGCGGCAATCCAGGCGTCTTCTGGATTGCTTCACCTTGCGCGCTTTTGACGATGGATTCATGTCAGTTCGGGATACGATTGTTACGCCTTTCCCGCGCGTGACCAAGGCGGCCTTTCATCCTCAATCCGTCACGCATGCTGAGGCCTAGCAGCGCGAGATTTGCCGCGCCAGCGGCGAGTTCTAGCGCCTGCACCGCGTAGAAGATGCCGTCAAGCTCGCCTGCTCCGGCCTTGTTGGCAAGGAAGAGCGCCGAGGGGATGAGGATCAGGATGCCGTTGGCGGCGATCCACGGCATGCATCTGATCTTGGCGCGCACCCGCTTGCCGCCGCGCGCGCGGGCCAGCGCGAACCCCGACGCGCCGGTCGCCATCAGCGCCGGGATCAGCAGCAGGAAGCCCCAGGGGATCGCGGTCTTGACCCATACGACAGCCGCTTCGGAACCGAAGCATTCGCTTGCCGCGGTCGCCAGCCAGAAAACCGCGATGCAGAAAATCGCCAACGCGCCGACAAGGGGGTGGATTTTTTTCATGGCACTTCTTTTTCGTTTGTTTCTGGCCGGGCGGCATGGGCGCGCGCAAGTCCGGACAGGACGCGAATCGCCGCCTCCAGGTCGGCGACGCTGAAATCGCCGGAGAGCGCCTCGACATGCTGTTGCCAGCGCTGGCGCAGGATTCGGTAGGTTTCCTGCCCCTGCCGAGTGAGCGCGTACAGGGGCGAGCGCCGGTGCGCGGGGTTGGGCCGGGACTGGACGATCCCTTCCTCGACGAGCAGATTGACTTGCTTTTGCACCCCTTGCCGGGTGATGCCCATGCAGGCCGCGATCTGGGGAACGCTGGACGGCTGCGCCGCTAGGGCGATCGCGCCCATGACCTGCCAGCGCGCGCTGGTCAGCCCATGCGGCAGGCAGAATTCATTGCCCCATTCGATGAAGAGGCCATTCAGCCGAAAGACCGATAGCGCCACATTGCTCAATATTTCCGCTTTGTCTGGATTCATGAAACTCCCCTTTAATTTCTGAAATTGACAACCAGTTTCCATAAATGGAAACAAGTTGTCAAATCCGGTTTCATGCTGACAGCAAGCGCAGCCCGAATACAGGGCGACAAGCCGGGGTCTGGAGCGGCGGTGCGCGCTTCGTCAACCCGCTCCCGCGTTTGCCGGAGGCGCAGCGCATTGTTCATTTCCCCGATATGGCGTGTCAATCCCAAACAGAGATGTCCGGTTTGGGGGCGTCATGACCGGGCGGTATTACGCTCGGTCATGTCGGGTGTGGTCGCTGCCGGGAATCCCGACTGGCGCCAGGGATGGTTGGCCGCTGGCTTGCCCGGTCGCGGGCGCGCCTGAACAACCTCGGCGTCAACCCCTGGCGCT
>JAITJU010000215.1 GCA_031278735.1 Zoogloeaceae bacterium | reverse complement strand
CCCCGAAATTTCTGAGGTTTCCCCGTAGTCTTTCCCTTCTCGCGCTGCTGTTGGCGGCGGGTCTTTCCGGGTGCGCTTATGATAATTGCTGCGTCCAGCCGCGATGCGGTTACGGGTATTGCGCAAACAAGACAGCGCCGGTCGCGGTAACGCCGGTTGTGCCGGTTGTCGTGGCGCCTGCCGCTTCCGGGCAGGGCGCTGTGGAGACGCCCGCCAAATTCCTGGCGGTCGGTTACGGCAGCCGGAACAGTTATATTCAATATACCGCAGGCCAGCAAAAGCTGATGGCCATGCGGGCGGCCCAAGTCGACGCCTACCGCAACCTGGCGGAACAGGTGCATGGCTTTCGGGTCTGGGGCAATACGGCGGTATCGGCATTCGCCGTCCAGAACGACAGTGTGCGCACCTATGTTGACAGCTTCATTCGCGGCGCGCGCCTCGTCAGCATGACAGCAATCAGCGATGGCAATTTCGAGGCGACGGTCGAACTGAGCCTGCCGTCGGATTTTGCCGAATGTGTGCGGCTCACGCCGCTTTGCGCGACGCAATTCCCTGTGGGCAGGCCAGGCCCAAGGGTTGTTTCCGCGCCCGTCGTCGCGCCCAGCGTCGTCTATACCTCACCATAAGGCGGCCATGCGTTTTGCGAACAGGGCATCGGGGATAACCCTCGGCCTTCTGTCCGGATTTTTCTTCGCAGCGACGACGGCGCGGGCGGCGGAAGTGGTGGTGGAAGGCCGCGCGCTGATCGGCCAGGATGGTCTTGCCGCCGCGCGTGAATTGGCGACGCGGCGCGCCTTGGCGCAGGCGGCGCAATCGCATTCGGCCAGGGTCAACGCCCAGTTCCAGGTGCAGGAAGGCCGCGCTTTCGAGGCCGCGCAGGTCAACGCTTCCGGCTGCACGCGAGAAAGCCAGATGATGACGGAGCAGGTCAGCGGAGAAGAGCTGGTGGTCACGCTCAAGGTGCAGGTCGACGCCTGCGAGTCCCCGCAAGAAAGGGCGGAGGAGGCGCAGTCCTGTGAAAAGACGTACATCAACCGTTTGCTGGTCACGGGCTTTGCCTTTGAATTCCCGGAGCAATTGCTGGTGGAACAGGATGGCCGCCTGCTGCCGCGGGTCAACCAGCAGCGCGTCGAGGCGCTGACCGCCACGGAGCTTGCGCGCGCGCTGACAAACGACGGGCATGTGCTCGCCGCGTTTGAAGGGACGGTCTTCCCCTACGCCTCCCCTGCCCGCGCGCCCGTTTTGCATTTGCCCCCGGGCAGCGTCGAAATGCCGATCGTCGCGCTGGCGCGAAAACAACAGGCGCAATACGTGCTTTCCGGCGTTTACCGCGAATTCGGCCTGGAAAAGACCCTGACGCGCCACGAGCGCGTGATCGACATTGAAGCTTTTTTGCATGATGGCGCGAATGGCGCGGTTCTGGCGCGGCGTCATTTCCAGACGGAAGTTTCCGGTTCCGTCTGGTCGAACGGCGTTTTTTCCGTTTTCAACACGCCCGCCATCGGCGCGCGCGCGTTTCGCAAGACGTTGATCGGAGAAAAATGGACGGCGCTGATCGAGGACATCGCCCGTTGGGCGGGCGGACAGGCGAGTTGCCTGCCATTCATCGCGCGGGTCATGAAAGTGGAGGGGCATCTTTTGCAACTTGACGCGGGCGCCGAATCCCGGATCAGTTCCGGCGACATGATGGTCTTGCACATCCTGCGCCAGCCGCCGGTTTTCGATCTTTCTCCCCGTCTTCTGGGACAGGAAAAACAGGCGCGCGCCACCGTGCTGATTCGCGCGGTTTATCCTGCCTTTTCGATCGCCGAACTGCACGAGGCGCCCAAAGAGCTGGAAGTCCGCCCCGGAGATTTTGTCTATGCGCAATAGCCGGATCAGCGCCATGACAACCATGCCAAACAGGATGAAAGTCCTTTTTCGCGCGTCAAGACCGGTACGCCTCTTCATTCGCGTCGTGATGGCGGGCATATGTCTTTTTTCCCTTTTTGCCTGCGCCACGCTCGATCGCGCCCAGGAAAGCGCGCGGCATCCCGGAACTGCCGAAGAACTGGCGCGGGATGTCGCCGCTGCCGGGATCGCCTATAAACTTTTGCTGCCGACGGGGTCCGACCTGATTCTATTGGGCCTGACCTACGTGATTTACGATCCGCTCGCGCCCAACTGGGAAATTGAAACCGTGCGCGCGAGCGAGGATATTTTCAGGATGCAGCTCACCCTGAAGCGTTTTCATTCTGGCGGAGAAGGTGAGGCGCAATACCTGTTTCGCCGTAACGCGCGCCGCATCGCCCAGGCCGCGGGTTACGACGATTATCGGATATTGCGCTATGAGGAAAGCGTCGAATCCGCCGCATTTGCTTCTCATCGTTTCGGCGAGGGCGAAATCCGCCTGCTCAAGGCTCAATAGCAAGCGCGCCTGCGCTCGCCGCGGTTCAAAATCGCAAAGGGGACATACCTCATGTTTGCATTTGAGGAAAATACGAATCACGCCGCGCCGTTCCACGCCGTGTCCCGCAAGGGCAGTGGAATGGCGCCGCAGTTGTCTGCCCGGATACCCTGCCCTTGAGTGAACGCCTCGAAAATCCCCGGAAAATGCCGGGACTAAACACCTAGTTGTTTGCCTGGTTACCGTACGAGCGAAACACCTCCAGAAAGAGAGGTTGGCGGCCTTCAGACCCGCCCTTGCCGCCAGTTCCATCGCTGCAAACCTCTTTTGACCCTCCCTTG
>JAITJU010000144.1 GCA_031278735.1 Zoogloeaceae bacterium | reverse complement strand
ACTGGCGGCAAGGGCGGGTCTGAAGGCCGCCAACCTCTCTTTCTGGAGGCGCTTCGCTTGTACTGTAACCAGGCAAACAACTAGGCGCAATGACAAATGTATTCATGCGATTGCCCTGACAACTTGCCAACGTTGCATCAAAAGTTCATGGCGGGTAGTATTCATGGGCGGGCGTTATGGTCATCGGATTCGATACCCGGATCATGCCAGAAATGGTCGCCCGCATCCTTTGCCCCTCGGCCCGGTTCAGAACCCAATTCTGCCGGGTTTTGCAAAAGGCTCGATTGTTACGGCGTCTGCGTTGTTTATGCCGTCAGCGCGGAAATGTATTTGGGCGTCTGGTCGGACGGTAATGGAATAGGAATTTGAAATGATG
The DNA here is from genome assembly GCA_031278735.1 of Zoogloeaceae bacterium. Lineage (GTDB taxonomy): Bacteria > Pseudomonadota > Gammaproteobacteria > Burkholderiales > Rhodocyclaceae > Azovibrio. The sequence goes on along the minus strand of JAITJU010000144.1, from coordinate 9,212 downwards.
CGCTTCAAAATAAAAGAACTGCTGGACGCTTTGTTTTATCCCTGTTACGTCGCGCTTGGACGCAAACCTTGGCGTCTGGGCTACTACACCGCCAAAAAGCGGGTGATCTGCGCCGGTATTGACGGCAGGGCGATGACCGATGGCGGAGCATTGCCCGCGGGCTATGGATACAGAATAGATGAGCGGGCGGTGGAATATCCCTGGCTATTTTCCCGCCTCCCCGAAAATCCGGGAAAAATGCTTGACGCGGGGTCCGCATTGAATCACGCGTTTTTGCTTCAGCGCGCGCCTCTGGCGCGCGCTGAACTCACCATCATGACCCTGGCGCCGGAAAAACGCTGTTTCTGGCATAAAGGCATCTCTTATATCTTTGGCGACTTGCGGGATACACAGCTTGCGTCCGGCATTTTCGACGTGGTTGCGAGCGTGTCTACGATCGAGCATATCGGCCTTGACAATACGCTGCTCTACACCAGCGATGTCTTGAAGAAGGAGAATAATCCCCTTGACTTCGTTCCTGCCGTGAAAGAGTTCAAGCGCCTGCTGAAACCCGGCGGTCTGTGCCTGATTACCGTGCCTTACGGTCGACGCGGCGTCCACGGCTGGTATCAGGTGTTTGACGCGGCATTGCTTGAGCATGTCATATCCGTCTTTTCCCCAATTAGCCATTCGGTGGAATATTTTGCATATCGGCCAGATGGCTGGCAGCGGTGTCAGGCATCCGATATTGCCGACGCCGAGTTTTACGATATTCATACGGGAGCGCCCTGCGGGGCGGACTATGCGGCTGGCGCCCGCGGCGTCGCGTGTCTTGGAATGGTGGCGTGAATATCGACTATTGGCTTCAAAGGTTGCTGGGACGCGCCACCTGCCAGCTTATGCCGGGCGCGCGTCTGCTGAAATCCGCCCATATCCGCAATATCCGGGGATGTTCGGAAAATATTCGCGTTGGCCCGAAAACCCTGGTGGCGGGCGAGCTTTTGATTTTTCCATCCCCCCTTTACCGATGCGGATTGATAGAAATGGGCGAGTGGTGCTACGTCGGGGAAAACGCCCGAATCTGGTCGGCGGCATCCATCCGCATCGGCGATCGGGTACTGATATCGCATGATGTGAACATCATGGATTCGTCTGCGCATCCTCTCAATCCCCGCGAGCGGCACGAGCAGTTCCGCGCGATTGCCGATCGCGGGCACCCCGCCAATGTCAAACTGGACGGGGTCCCGATTGTGATCGGCGATGACGCGTGGATCGCGGCGGCGGCGATCATTCTGCGCGGCGTCACGATCCAGTTATGCGAAGAGTTCTCCGAGCGCCTGCCTTTTGACAGTGACAGTTTCGACGTCGTGTTCGCGCGCGCCGTGCTTCACCACTCCCCCACTCCCGCGATCTGAAATTGGCCTGCGCCGAGTTCCTGCGTGTGCTCAAGCCTGGCGGAATCATGCTGGCTGTTCGTGAACATGTGATTTCGGACAAGACCGATCTGCCCGCCTTCCTCGACATCCATCCCCTGCATCATCTGTACGGCGGGGAGAATGCCTTTTTGCTCGATGAATATGAGACGGCGATACGGCAAGCCGGTTTTACGGATATTCAAGTCCTCTCGTCCTGGCAGAGCGCCCTCAATTTTGCGCCCCACAGCCTCGTTACCCTGCAACAGGCGATCGCTGCCAGATTTGGCCCCCTGGCGGGCGTGATCCGACGCGCGCTAAAACTGCCCGGCGTCTGGCCGCTGGCGGTGAAGTTGCTGACTGTCTGGGATCGCCGTCCCGGGCGTCTGTATTCCTTTGCGGCGATCAAACCCAGAACATGAAAACTTTCTGGATTACCGGAGCGCGCGGCTTCATCGGTCGCCATCTGGCCAAACGGCTTGCCGCATCGGGACATCGCGTCGCGGGATTGGGGCACGGGAATTGGCCTGCCGTCGAAGCGAACGCCTGGGGGGTCGGCTATTGGATCGCGGGCGACGTCAGTGTCAGTAATCTGGCGCAGATGCGAACCGCGCTGGGCATACCTGACGGCATCTTCCATCTCGCCGGGGGTTCCTCCGTCGGCGCGACACTGACCAATCCTCATGAGGATTTCAGGCGTACCGTCGACAGCACGGCTGAATTGTTGGAATGGATGCGCCAGCATTCGCCAAGGACTCCCTTGGTCGCCATATCCAGCGCCGCTGTTTACGGCTCCGGCCACAAGGGTCTCATTCCTGAAAATGCCCGGCCTTCCCCCTATTCGCCCTATGGCGCGCACAAACTCATGATGGAGGAATTGTGCCGTTCCCGTGCCGCGAATTTTGGCTTGTCGATCGCATTGCCGCGCCTGTTTTCGGTTTATGGCCCGGAACTCAGGAAGCAGTTGCTGTGGGATGTCTGCAATAAGCTGGAAACAAACGGCGAGGCCGAACTGGGCGGATCGGGATCGGAACTGCGGGACTGGATGCATGTGGGAGACGTGGCGGCGGCGCTCGAACGACAGATTGCCTGGGCGGATGCAACGGCGCCTGTTTTCAATATCGCTACGGGACATCCCGTGGCGGTACGCGATGTGGCGGTTGCGCTTGCCGCCGCATCGTCCCCGCCCTCAAGCCCGCCGCCCATCCGCTTCAGCGGACAATCCCGACCGGGCGATCCGCAGAATCTGTGCGCGGACGCGACGCGATTGAAAAATTCCGGCTTTGTTTGCGCCATGCCGCTGAACGAAGGCATCGTCGAATACGTGACCTGGTTTCGATCCCTGAAAGGCCGCCCTTGATTCGGGTCGCATTCATGCCGATTGACGGCAAGAACTGGACTGGCGGATACAACTATCTTCTGAATCTGCTGAAGGCGTTGGCGATCCATCAGAAGGACGCCATTACGCCCGTGCTGTTTGTTCCCGCCGAAGATGAAGCCAATTTCAAGGCTTTCGCGGCATTGCCCGGCGTGGATGTGGTCAGCAGCGAACTGTTCAACGCCAGTCGGCGCAGAACACAATTGTTGCAGGCCATCTTGTTGGGGCGTGCGCCCGCGCTGGCGCGCTTGTTTGCGCAACGCCGCATCGACGTGATATTTGAATCCGCGCAATTCTTCGGCTGGCGCCTTGGCTTTCCCGCCATCGCCTGGATTCCCGATTTTCAGCACAAGGCGCTGCCGCACCTTTTTTCCAGGGCGGCATGGTGGAAGCGGGAAATCGGTTTCCGGGCGCAAATTCTGGGCGGTCGCGCCATCCTGCTCAGCAGCGACGACGCCAGACATGATTGCGAACGCCATTACCCGCAGACTTGCGGACGCGCGCGCGTCGTGCGCTTTGCCGTACCAACGTGCGCCGTCCCTGATTTCCCGACCGCGCGCGCTATCGCTGACGGATACGGTCTGCCGCCCAACTTCATTTTCATGCCCAATCAGTTCTGGCGCCATAAAAACCACATGCTGACGCTTGACGCCCTGAGCGTCCTGCGTGATCGAGGCATCAAGATTGTTGTGGCGGCTTCGGGGAAACAGCACGATCCGCGCGCGCCAGGGTATTTTCATGTCTTCGAGCGCAGGCTCAAGGATCGTGGTCTGGAAGCGTCGTTGCGGCTGTTGGGGCTGATTCCCTACGAGCATATCCACGCCTTGATGCGTTGCTGCCAGGCGATGCTCAACCCCTCCCTTTTCGAGGGCTGGAGCACGACGGTCGAGGAGGCGCGGGCGTTGGCAACGCCAATGCTGCTGTCCGATCTGGAGGTTCATCGCGAGCAAATGGGCGTGGACGCGCGTTACTTTCGCCGCGATTCGGCTGAGGCGCTGGCTGATTTGTTGCAAACCGTCCCGTCCTTCGACGGCTCCGCGCGCGAACTTGCGCTGGATGCCGCGCGCCGCGACGCGGAGGACAGAGTGCGCGGTTTCGCCGCAGATTTTACCCGCCTGGCGCTCGACGCGGCGGGAGCGCGACCAGCATGAAAATCAGCATCATCACGGTTTGCTTCAACGCGGCGGACACGATCACGGCGACGTTGCGTTCAGTGGCCGCGCAGACGCATCAGGAGGCGGAGCACATCGTCGTGGATGGCGGCTCGACCGACGGGACGCTCGAACACATTGCGAAACATGGAAAGCATGTGGCTCATCTGGTCTCCGAACCGGACAAGGGCATCTACGACGCAATGAACAAGGGCATACGCCTGGCAAGCGGGGATATCATCGGCATATTGAATGCCGATGATATCTATGCGGATGACGCGGTTTTAACCCGCGTTGCGAACGTCATGGCGGACGGAGGTTTTGACGCGCTTTACGGCGACGTGGAATTCTTCGCGCCCGACAATCCGAAAAAGGCGACCCGGCGTTACAACTCACGCCGTTTCTCGCCAGCCAAACTGGCTTGGGGCTGGATGCCCGCCCATCCCACCTTGTTTTTGCGAAGGGAACTCTTCGAGCGTTACGGCCTGTATCGCACTGATTTCCGAATTTCCGGAGACTATGAGCTGATTGCGCGCATTTTCAAGGAAGGAAAGCTCAAATACCGCTATTTGCCGGAGGTGCTGGTGCGGATGCGTACGGGCGGGGTAAGCACCAGCGGCTGGAGAAACACCTTGTTGCTCAACCGGGAAGTCTTGCGAGCTTGCAGCGAGAATGGCATCAAGACCAATTGGTTCAAACTGTTGAGCAAGTACCCCCTGAAAGCGCTGGAGTTCCTGCGTAAATGAAATTCCTGGTGACCGGCGCCAGCGGCTTTATTGGCGGTCATTTGTGCCGGGGGCTTCTGGCGGCGGGGCATGGCGTGCGGGCGGCCTGTTCCGCGCCGGAGAGGGCGGATGTCCTGCGAGCCATGCAAACGCCCGCGCTGGAATTGTTCCGGGCGGATCATGAAAACGCGGCGGCGGAACAATGGCAAGCGGCTTGCGCGGGCGTCGATGGGGTCATCCACCTGGCGGGGCGGGCGCATCGTGAAGAAACATCGGAAGCCGCGGCGGCAGACTGTCGGCGCGTCAATCAGGAATTGGCGCGAGTGGCAGAAGCAGCGGCTTCGGCGGGCGTTAAAAGTTTTATGTTCGTCAGTTCCGTGGCCGTGTATGGCCTTGCTTCTCCCGCCGGGCAAGCCTTTACGGAAAATTCGCCCGCGTCCCCGCATCCGGGCGCCGCTTATGCCGTCGCCAAACTGGAAGCGGAAAATTTTCTGCGCGCGCCCGGCGTCATGGCGGCGCTCGCGCCCATCATCGTGCGCCCGCCGCTCGTGTATGGAGCGGGAGTCAAGGGCAACATGTTCAGCCTCTTGCGGTTGGCGGCGCTTGGGTTGCCCCTGCCGCTGGCGAGCATCGGCAATCAGCGCAGTTTCGTCGGCATCCATAACCTCGTGGATTTCCTGCTTTGCGCGGCCACGCATACGGAGGCCAGGGGAAAAACCCTGCTGGTTTCGGATGCGGAGGATGTTTCCACGCCGCGCCTGATTCACGCCATCGCCTGCGGACTGGGAAGAAAGCCCCGTCTCTTCCCGCTGCCGCCCGCCCTGCTGCGCGCCGCCAGCGCAGCGCTGGGACAGCGGGCGCGTTATGGCAAACTGGCGGGGAATTTCCAGATCGATCCGAAGGATTCCTTTGCCCTTTTGAACTGGCGTCCGCAAACCGCTTTCGCGGAAGGCATACACGAAATGTGCGACTGGTTCAAAAAAACGGGCGGCGTCGGCGGATGAAATGAACCCGAAATGTCGCTGAAGCGCGCTTTTGACATGCTCTCCAGCCTTGTGTTGATGCTGCTGCTCGCGTTGCCCTGCCTTTTGCTGGCGCTTCTGGTCAAATGCGCTTCGCCCGGCCCGGTGTTGTACTGGAGCGACCGGGTGGGGCGGGGCAACCGGATTTTCCGGATGCCCAAGTTCCGCAGCATGCGGATTGACGCGCCGACGGTGGCGACGCATTTGCTGACCAATCCCGACGCGTATTTGACGCCCGTTGGCGCTTTTTTGCGCCGTTCCAGTCTGGACGAACTGCCGCAGTTGTGGAGCGTCCTGAAAGGCGACATGAGTTTTGTCGGGCCGCGTCCGGCGCTGTTCAACCAGGACGATTTGATTGCCTTGCGCGCCGCTTCCGGCGTGCATGAACTGACGCCGGGAGTGACCGGCTGGGCGCAGGTCAATGGCCGGGACGACCTGCCGATTCCCGACAAGGTAAAGCTGGATGCGGAATATCTGCGTCGGCGTTCCCTTGCCTTCGACCTGCGTATCCTGTGGCTGACCCTGATCAAGGTCTTGCGGCAGGACGGGGTTTCGCATTGAATTCGACGCGCGGGCGCGTTCAGTGCGCCGCTTCTGGCCGGGGGCGTCGCGTCAACTGAACATGGCCTTCGCCAAAGCGCCAGGCGGCGAGCGTGGCGGATTCGACGCCTTCGCGATAGTCGAGGATGCGGTAGTCGTGGTAGCCGAGTTCGCGTTTCAGCTGGTCGGCGCGGCGTTTCAGGACTTGCAGCGCCTCGCCTTCGCCGCCGCTGAAGTGGCGCTTCATGGCAAGCCGCAAATAAAACGTGTCTTCCCCCACGCGGGTTTCGCTGATCTCCCAATTGGGGGCGAAGGGGTCGATGACCAGGAAGGCCAATCCGAGCAGCACGAGATCATTGCCCGCGGGTTTGAAGAGCTTGTAGGTCAGCGCGGCGGCGGCGACGTTCTGGCGCGTTTGCGCATCCACGCTGCGGACGGCGTCGGCCAGGTTGTCGGCGCCGCTTCGGATGTCGCCGCCGACATTGGCGCAGGCGGAAAGCAGGGCGGCCAGCGCGGCGACAAGGGCGATGCGCGGCGCGCTCATATGTAGTTGAAGAGGTTGAGACCGGTAATCTTGGCGAAGGATTCCTGCGCCGCCTGCAATTGCAGTCCTTTTTGCGTCAGATCGCTGATGGCGGAGTAGTAATCCAGATCGACCAGACTGGAGTACTGCGCTTCATATTGCACGTTCAGGTCCTCGGCCAGCGTTTTCAGGTTGTCGATTTCCAGCATCCGCGCGCCGACGACGGCGCGTTGGTCGGATACATGCTGTCTGGCCTGATCGAGACTCGCGCCGATGCGATACATGGCGTTCTGGAATTCCGCCGAGGAGGCGTTGCCGGATTCCAGGGTATTGATGAACTTGTTCAGCGTGGTGAAGATGCTTTCCTCGCGGCTGGGCTCGATGGTAAAGGTGTCGCCCGCCGCCGTTGCGCCGCTGAGCGTCACCTGCGCTCCACCCAGCGAGATGGGGTCGCTGCCGCCGTAGGCGAAAGGCCCGCTTGTCGTCGTCACGCCGCCATAGGTGTCGTCTACCGTGTATTGAGTGGGCGACGAGAAATTCAGCTGGTAGCTGTGACCATTGAAGCTGCCGACCACGCTGCCGTTGTCGATGACGCCGTTGCCGACATTGCCCGCGCCCGCGTTGGCGACAAATATGCCGTTGCCCGTGGGGACGGTCTCGAAAAGGGCGCGCCCGGAAAAATTCACGTCCATGAAACGGCTGGTTTCAACCTGCAACTGGCGCGCGCCGCTGTCGCCCTGATAACTCACCACGCCGCCCTGTTCGACAAAGGGCTGGGTGTTGCCCTGATAGCCGGCGAAACGGTAAAGCCCGTTGGCGTCGGCGTTGTTGGCGGCACCCAGGATTTCCGCGAACTTGCCGCGTATATCCTCGGCGATGGATTTCAACTGTGTATCGCCGTAAGCGCCGTCGCCCGCTTCAATCCATCTTGATTTGCACTGGATGAGCGCCTCGCCCACGGAGGCCATCAGGCTCTCCAGTTCCGCCAGCTGGGCGGCGGCGTTGCTCTGGTTGTCGATGAACTGGGCATTGACGTTTTTCTTCTGCTCGGTCAACAGCGCCTGCGCGGCAGCCACCGGGTCATCAGCGGGCGTGACCACCTTCCTGCCCGTGGAGAGCTGGTTTTGCAGGCGGTACTGTTCATACTGGATGCGCAACAGGCCGTTCGTGCCGTTGGCGTAAATTTGAGGGGTGCTGATGCGCATGATCTTCTCCTTCGGGTTCAGATGAAAGAAGGCGCGGCGCGGCGGAGCGCCGCGTTCGTGATGCCCGCGTCCTTGGCGTTTTGCGTCGCCGTGTCGTTCATGATGTCTTTTCCTTACGCGCCAATGGACAGCAGCGTGTCGAACAGCGTGGTGACCGTGTTCATCACGCGGGCGGCGGCCTGATAGGCGTATTGGTACTTGATGAGATTGGCGGCTTCCTCGTCGAGATTGACGCCCGCCACCGCGTTGCGCGCCTCGATGGCCTGTTGCAGCACGGTTTCCTGCGTCTGGCTGTTGATCAGGACGCTCTTGGTTTGTGTGCCGATATCGCTGACCAGTTGGGCATAGGCGACCTGAAAGGTGGAAACGCCTTTCGCGCCGTCGCCGTTCATGGTCAGCGCGGTTTGCAGCGCGCCAATCTGCACGATGTTGCGCGCGTCCGCCGTGCCGCCGACATTGGCTTCCAGCGTGAATTCATCGCCATCGGCGGGAACGCCGGTGACGCTGAAGGAAAAGCCGTCGACGACGATGACGTCGCCGCTCAGGTAGGGAATGCTGGTCGTGCCGGCCGGGTAGACGGTCGTGACGCCGCCGCTTGTCGCCTGAATGCTGGAAGCCGGATTGAAGCCCGTCAGCGTGGCGGTTGCCGCGTCGTAGCGTATCGTCAAGGGCGGCGCGGGAATCGCGTAGTTTGCGTCAACCACGCTGCCCGCGCTGATCGCGGCATTGCCGGTATTCGCCGTACTGGCGCTGGTTCGGATGGGCATGGCGGCGGCAATGCGGCGCACGTCGGCAGTAATGTCCTGATTGACGCTGATGTTGCGCGCGGCCTCGCGGGTGGGTTGCAGCAGGTAAGTGTCGCCCGCCGCGTGCGCGCCGGAAATATCCAGCGTCAGGCCATCGAAACTCAGGGGCGTGCCCAGCGCGCCGGTAATCACGTTGTTGTCGGAAAGACGCTTCACCTCATACGTCGTGGCGCTGGTAAAACGCACCTCATAATCGCTGCCGGTGAGATTGGTGTAATAGTTGCCGTTTTCCGAGATTTGCGGCGGATTGAAGGCAAGCAGCGCGATTGCGCTCGCGTTGCTGTTGTTGGCGTTGGCGATGACCTTGGGGTCGCGCAACCCAAAAATTTCACTGACGAATCCGGCGTCGCCCTCGACCGCGCCCAGCAAATCCTGCCCAAGCTGTTGCTGGGCGTTGACGGTGAGGGCGATGCTGACGGCGACCTGCCCCAGCGAGTTGGCGGCCTGATCCAGCGATTCGCGGCGAAAGGC
>JAITJU010000139.1 GCA_031278735.1 Zoogloeaceae bacterium | reverse complement strand
CAAAAAACAAGGGAAAAAACAGAAATTCACCGTGACGGCGACGCCGCAGAATCAGGGCGTTTTTGCCGCGTTGGGCAAGGTGCTGCCGAAAAAAGGCCGCGATCAGCTTCTGCTGGGTCTGGTCATCGGCGCGACGACGGCGTATATCCTTGGCAATGAGGAAACGCGCGCCCGCCTCATCAAGACGGGCATTTCGCTCTATGCGCGGCTGGCGAGCGGACTGGAAGAAATTCGGGAACAATTCGCCGACATCCAGGCTGAACTGGGGGCGCAAGCGGGACAAGACGCGCCCGCCTCATGAGGCAAGCCGCTCCTGTTGCAGACGGCGTCTTCGCGGCGCTGACAATTGCGCATGTCATTACACGCGGCGACGCGGGGCGTGTGCGCTTCCGTTACAAAGTCCGGGCGGGCGTTTTATGCGCGGCGGCGCAAACTCGGATCGCCGCCCTTGCGGGGGTGCGGTCGACGCGCTTCAACGCGATGGCGCGTTCGCTGGTCATCGAATTCGATCCCGCGAAGACCAGCGCCGACAGCCTGCGCCGGGCCTTGCTGAAGCTGCCCGCGCCGCCGGATGTCGCCGTCGTCTTGCCGACAGGGGCGCGGGATGAGCTTTCCGGGCGTGGCGTGGCGCTTACCTTGCTGAATCTCATTGCTTCCGGCCAATTGCCGACGGCGCTGCGTCTGCCGTTGGGGTTGGCGGCGGCCTTGCCGCTGGGGGAAAAGGCGCTGGCGGATTTTCGCGCCAACGGCATGACCTCGCATGTGCTGGAAGCGATTGCCGTCTCCATTTCGCTGACGCGCCGCGATTTTACCGCCGCCAATACCACGACGTTCATGCTGGCGCTGGGCGAATATCTGGAAGAAAGCATTGCCCGCCGTTCCGACGCGCTGCTGAAGCATTTGCTGCGTCCCAACAGCGATACGGTCTGGGTATTGCGCGGCGGCGATGAAATTGCCGTTCATGCCGACGAAGTAAAGGTTGGCGACAGCGTGGTGGTGGCGACGGGCGGCGTCATTCCCGTGGACGGCACGGTGCTTTCCGGGGCGGCCAGTGTAAACGAGGCCGCCATGACCGGCGAGAGCGCCGCCGCGCGCAAGGAGCGCGGACATCGCGCGCTTTCCGGCACACTGGTGGAAGAGGGGCGACTCATCATTTATGCGGAACAGGTTGGCGCTTCGACGACGGTTGCCCGCATTGCCGATTATGTCGAGCGTTCGCTCACGGCCAAGAGCGCCATCCAGATCAGCGCCTCGGCGCTGGCCGACAAGCTTGTGCCGACGGTGTTGAAGCTGGCGGGCGCTTCCTGGCTGCTTTCCGGCGACTGGCGACGCGCCGCCGCCGTCCTGCAAGCCGACTATTCCTGCGCCCTGAAGCTGGCCATTCCCGTGGCCTTCAAATCCGCCATGTACAGCGCCGGACAGCAGAATATCCTGATCAAGGGCGCGGATGCCCTGGAACGGCTTGCCGAAGCCGACACCCTCATTTTCGATAAAACCGGCACGCTCACATCCGGCGATCTGGAAGTCACGGACGCCATCACTTTCGACGCCGATTTCTCGCCGGAAGAACTCATCTGGCTGGCGGCTTCGGTGGAAGAACATTATTTTCACCCGCTGGCGCTGGCGGTTGTCGCTGCCGCGCACGCCATACGCGGGCGGCACTTCGCGCACAATGAAGTGGAATTCGTCGTCGCGCACGGCGTCAGCAGCGTGATTGAAGGCAAGCGCGTGGTGGTGGGGTCGCGTCATTTCGTCGAGCAGCACGAGCACATTGACGCTTCCCCCTGGAACGCCGAAATTTCCCGTCTGTACAGCGAAGGCAAGACGCTCCTGTACATTGGCTATGGCGGCAAACTTTCCGGTGTGCTGGCGTTGAAGGATCACCTGCGTCCGGAGAGTCGGCGTGTAATTGCCCGTTTGCGCGCCCTGGGCGTCAAGCGTCTGATGATGCTCACAGGCGACCATGAAAGCCGGGCGCGCGAACTGGCCGATGCCTTGGGGTTGGACGGCTTCCACGCCGAATTGCTGCCGGAAGAAAAGGCGGGCATCGTGGAAAAGCTGAAAAGCGCGGGCGCGAAAATCGCCTTTGTCGGCGACGGCATCAATGACGCGCCGGCGCTGGCGGCGGCGCATGTCGGCATCGCCATGCAAAAAGGCGCGGATGTCGCCCGCCTGACCGCCGACATCGTGCTGCTGGAAGACGGCATGAAAAACATCGTCACGGCCAAAGGCATCGCCAACGCCGTCATGCGGCGCATCGACAGCAACTATAAACTGACGCTGGGGCTGAACACGGGCATTCTTTCCGCCGCCGCCCTGGGGATGCTTTCTCCGGTTGCCGCCACTATCTTGCACAACGGCAGTACGCTCGGCATTCTCGCCTTGGCTTCCCTGCCGCCCGCCTCGCGGACGGACGGCATTTCGGAGTAAACTGTTTCCCGCGCCGCTCCGGCGCCATGAGGCTATCGCGTCCGCAAGGAAAATTCAAAAACGCCTTCTCCTGCGTTTCCAGGGAGAGATAGGCGGAAATTCGCGGGAATTGCGGGAAATATGGCGAGTTTTAACGCGATCCCGCTTTTTCCGTTGTCCGTGTCTTGAACCAACCGAACCTTTTGCCGGGAGAAGACCATGAAGAAAATCTACTGTCTCTGCGCCGCCATCCTCTTGCTGTTGTCCGCCTGCGCGCTGGAACGCCGGGAACCGGCGGGCGCGACATCCGCCGACAACGCGCCCGCCGCGCAGACGCCGGGCGCCACGAAAAAACCCGCGCCGCGAAGCGGCGTCGGCTTGAATGAAATCTCAGGCATTTTCAAGGTTGAGTCGGGGCATGAGCGCAAACACACCCCAACCCAAATATTCGCGCGTGTAGGCTGTATGGCGTTCAGGCTCTGTGCTTAGCCTGGAACGGATTTCCCCCGCCAACTCATCGTCGGGATTTTTCTCAAGCCATCGGCGCATCGTGAGCCACTTGGCCGCTTCGTACCTGTCCCAACCGTCTTGATTGGCCAGAACCATCTCAACAACGTCGTAACCAAGATTGCCGAAGGACGCGACAAGTTCGGAAAGACCAAGAAAGTCAGAGATTGAGTTGGCAAGACACTTTTTGGCAATATCTTCTGTTGGCGGCAATTGCCTCCAATAAGGCTCGCCAATCAGGATGATTCCGCCAGTACGCAGGCTTTTGGCCAGAAGCTCGATAGTGCCAGCGACGCCACCGCCAATCCAGGTAGCGCCGACACAAGCTGCCACATCAGCTTTCTCGTCAGAGATATAGCCCGATGCATCGTTGTGAATGAAATTGACTTGATGGGTAACGCCGAGTTCTTCGGCACGCAATTTCGCCTGCTCGGTAAACAACGGACTCATGTCGATGCCGGTACCGACAATGCCGTGGTCGCGCGCCCAAGTGCATAGCATCTCACCCGAACCGCTGCCAAGGTCGAGTACGCGTACTCCCGACGCCAGGCGCAACGCCGTACCGAGAGTGGCGAACTTGTCAGGCGTGAACGGATTGTGGATGCGATGCGCACTTTCCGTGATGTTGAAAATCCGTGGAATGTCCAATGCGTAAATCTCTTGAAGACTGCGAATGGATTGGGTAAAAAATCTAACGTGAAAGCTTTTGGCATGCCCCACTGGAGCGCAATGTTAGGCGATGGCCTGCAATGAGGCAAGAAGGCTCAGGGCAATCGCATGAATACATTTGTCATTGCGCCTAGTTGTTTGCCTGGTTACAGTACAAGCGAAGCGCCTCCAGAAAGAGAGGTTGGCGGCCTTCAGACCCGCCCTTGCCGCCAGT
>JAITJU010000070.1 GCA_031278735.1 Zoogloeaceae bacterium | reverse complement strand
TTCGCTCAACGTCAACTCGGTCGTCCGTTCCGAGACGATGTGTTCCCGGCGTCTGCTCGAAATCTTGGCCTGCGGGGGCATCGCCGTGACCAACCACAGCCGCGCCGTGGATCGGTATTTCCGCGAATATTGCCATGTGGCGAATACGCGCGAGGAGGCGCGGGAACTGTTCTCCCGCCTCAAACACGGTCCGTCGCGGGAAGACAGGGAGCGAGCCGAAGCGGGCGCGGCCTATGTGCGGCAGAATCACACCTGGACGCATCGGCTGGAAGAAATCTGCGCCGTGGTGAAGGTTTGATGGAGGGTTTGCGATGCCTGCCCTGCTTTCCTGGCTTGCCCAATTGGTGTTTCTGCTGGTGGTCACCTGCTTTGCGCTGTACCTGGCGCTCGAACTGCGCGTCCTGCTGATCTCCAACAGGGTGGAGCGGCGCAAGCTGACCGAGTTCGCCCTGCCGTCAGCCGAATCCGGGGACACCTTCCGGCCGCTGGTGAGTGTCTTGCTGCCCGTCTGCAACGAGTCGGCCGTGGTGGAGCGCCTGATCGACGCCGCGTGTCGTTTGCGCTATCCGGCGAACGCGCTGGAAATCCTGGTGCTCGACGATTCGTCGGATGACACCTCCGTGCTCGCGCAAGCCAGGGTCGAGCGGCATGCCGCGCTGGGCGTCAATATTCAATTCATCCGCCGCGAGAATCGGAAAGCCTACAAGGCCGGGAATCTGCTCCACGGCATCCAGCGCTCGAGCGGCGAGTTCTTCGCCATTTTCGACGCGGACTTCGTTCCCCCGGAGGATTTCCTGCTGAAAACCATCCCGTGTTTCAGGGATCCCCGCCTGGGTTTCCTGCAGACCGGGATCGGTTATGAAAACCGCGACGCGTCGTTCCTGACCCGCTTCCAGGCCATGGAAATGGGCCACCAGCAATACGTCACGGTGGGCTTGAGCGAAGACGGGGACATGGCTTCCTTGAGCGGCAGTTCGTGCGTCTGGCGCAAGGCATGCGTTGAAGCCCTGGGAGGCTGGAACGCGGCGACGGTCACCGAGGACGTCGACCTCGGCTACCGAGCGCAATTCGGCAACTGGAAGTACGCGTTTTTGCGCGACGTGGTCTCGATGTCGGTGCTGCCAGAGACCATCAGCGCCTTTCGCGTCCAGCGCGAGCGCTGGGGGAGGGGGCTCATTCACAGCGGCTTCAAGCACGTCCGGGAAATGTTCCGGCAGCGCATGCCCCTGATGAAGAGGCTGCATGCGATCTCCATGATGTTTTCATCCGTATTGTTGGCTTCGATCCACGCGCTGGTGCTGCTGAGCCTGCCGCTCAACCACCTGATCGACTCCGGCGCGGCGGGAATCCCCTGGGTAGCGCTGACTTTTTTCGGCCTGGTGGCCGTCTGGGCGCTGGATAATGCCTTCGGTGCGCGCAAGGGCGCCCGGTTTGACGAAATGCCAGGCATCGCGCGCACGCTCTGGGATGCCTACCTGTATGTCGCCCTGTTCGTGCCCATGGCGTGGTATTACTTTGCCGGCGGCATTCGGGCGCTTTTCGGGGTGTATGGCGATTTCCACCGGACCCCCAAGGGCGGGAACGAGCGGCGCTCGGCGATGCCGGGCATCAACACGGTACTGCTGGCGGGGGAGCTCCTTACTTTTGCGTATTCCTTGCTGGCCATGCTGCTGGCCTTCCGGAAGGGAAATTACTATCTGATTCCCATGAACTTTACGGTGTGCGTGGGATTTGGCATGGTACTGTACTGGACTTGGCAAGAGAGGCGTGGAAATATGCAGACGGTCGATGCCGGGCGCCGTCGAATTCTGATTACGGGAGCTACCGGCGCCATCGGGGCGGCATTGGCGGAGCGGTATGCGCAGCCGGGAGCAGCGTTGTACCTGCACGGCCGCAATGAGGCAAGACTGGCCGAGGTGGCCGAACGCTGCGCGACCAAGGGCGCGCAAGTGGAGACGCGACGCATGGACGCGCGCGATTTCCCGGCCCTGCAAGGCTGGCTGGAAAGCCTGGGGCCGCTGGATCTGGTGATTATCAATGCCGGCATGAACACGCACGTCGGCCCCTCCGGGGAACCCGAGCCGTGGGATGTGGTGGAGGCTTTGCTGGACGTCAATCTGAAAGCGGCCATGCTGTCCGTGCAGGCGGTGCTGCCCGCCATGCGCGCGCGCGGCGCCGGACAGATCGCCCTGGTGAGTTCCCTGGCGGGCTATTTCGGCCTGCCCGTGACCCCTGCCTATTGCGCCAGCAAAGCGGGCATCAAGGCTTATGGCGAAGCCTTGCGGGGCTGGCTCGCGCCGGAAGGCATCCGGGTTAACGTAATCATGCCGGGATACGTGAAGTCCCCCCTGTGCGACGGCATGCCCGGACCCAAACCGTTTCTCTGGCCGCCCGAGCGCGCGGCCCGGGCGATTCGCCGTGGCCTCGCGCGCGACGAGGCGCGCATCAGCTTCCCTTTTCCGTTGAACTGGGGCACCTGGTGGCTGGCGGCGCTGCCGGCCGCTGTTTCAACCCGCATCGTGCGCTGGCTGGGTTATGGCGTTTGAGCCGGCGTTCGTTTCGGTTCCCGGCGCATCGCTGTCCGGGCTTGCTCTGTCGGTGGCGATTGAACGCTTGATGACGCCACGCGCCTTGTTGGCACGGCCCTGGGCGGCCTGGGCGCTGCATGCGGGATTGTGGATGTCGGCTCATGCCACGCTGACTTTGGTTCTGGGCCGTCCCTGGTTTGCCGCCACTGCCGTGTCGGCTTTTCTGCTGATGCTGGTGCTGGTAAACAACGCCAAAATGAATGCTTTGCGCGAGCCTTTCGTTTTTCAGGATTACGAATATTTCACTGATGCGCTTCGGCATCCGCGCCTTTATCTCCCGTTTCTGGGCCGGTGGAAGTTTCTCGGCGCGGCGGCTGGTTTTGTGTTGGCCGTGGCGGTCGGATGGTGGTGGGAGGGAGCCTACGCCCGGCGATTTTCCTGGTCCAGCCAGTTGGGAGGAATTGCGGTGGTGTTTTCCTGTGGTTTGCTGTGCTTGCTGGCGGGAAACCGGAAATCACCGACGGTCAGTTTCGATCCCGGGCAGGATGCGCGCGCGTTGGGTCTGTTGGCCAGCCTCTGGCGCTATGGCGAGGAGGAAAGCGCGCCATTGGCGGCCGCTTCTCCTTTCAATTTTCTTGTGCCGAAAAATCCCGCAAGCAATTTGCCGCATTTGATTGCGGTGCAAAGCGAATCTTTCTTTGATCCACGATCGCTGTATCCGGGCATTCGTCCCGATGTGCTGGCCGAGTTCGACCGTCTCAGGAGCAATGCCGCGGCGCACGGTAAATTGCTCGTCCCGGCCTGGGGAGCCAATACCGTGCGCACTGAATTCGCTTTTCTTTCCGGAATCGGCGGAAACAAGCTGGGGGCGCATCGGTTCAATCCCTATCGTGCCATTGCCGCCGGCGGGAATGTGCTTGCACTGGCGTCTTGCCTGAGACGCCTGGGCTACCGAACCGTCTGCATTCATCCCTATCCGGCGAGTTTCTATCGGCGCGATCGCGTGTATCCGCGATTGGGTTTCGATGAATTCCTGGATGTTCGCGCATTTGGCGACGCGATGCGCGTTGGCCCCTACGTCGGCGATGCCGCCGTGGCCGACAAGATTGAGACCCTCCTGCCGGAAGCGCATGGCCCCATGTTCATCTTCGCCATCACGATGGAGAATCATGGGCCGCTGCACCTCGAGCGGGTGGAGGCATCCGACATCGGCGATCTTTACACCAG
>JAITJU010000272.1 GCA_031278735.1 Zoogloeaceae bacterium | reverse complement strand
TTCAGGTCGGACGGATGCGGGCGCCGCTGGGCGTGATCGGCGTCATTTACGAGGCGCGTCCCAATGTGACCGCCGACGCCGCCGCCCTGTGCCTGAAATCCGGCAATGCCGTCATCCTGCGCGGCGGCTCGGAGGCGATCAAAAGCAACCGCGCCATTGCCGCGCTCGTCCAGGAAGGCTTGCGGGCGGCGAATCTTCCCGCCGCCGCCGCGCAGATGGTCATGACCGCCGATCGCGCCGCCGTGGGCGTGCTGATTACCCTGCGCGAATTCGTAGACGTCATCGTGCCGCGCGGCGGCAAGGGGCTGATCGCCCGTCTGCTCAAGGAAGCCAGAGTGCCGATGATTCAGCATCTGGACGGCAATTGCCATGTCTATCTGGAAGCCAGCGCCGATCTGGAAAAGGCGCTGGCGATTGTGGAAAACGCCAAGACCCAGCGTTACGGCACCTGCAACACCGCCGAATCCCTGCTGGTTGACGCCGCCGCCGCCGCCCGCCTGCTGCCGCCCATCGCGGCGATGTTGACGAAAAAAGGCGTGGAAATCCGGGGCTGCCCGTTGACCCGCGCCCTGATTCCCGCCGCCCTTGCCGCCAGCGAGGAGGATTACGCCAGCGAATACCTGGCGCCGATTATTTCCGTCAAGGTGGTCGGGGACGTGACGGCGGCCATCGCCCACATCAATCGTTATTCCTCGCGCCATACCGACGCCATCGTCACGGAAAACTACGGTTTCGCCCTGCGCTTTTTGCGCGAAGTGGATTCCAGTTCGGTGATGGTCAACGCCTCCACCCGCTTCGCGGATGGTTTTGAATACGGCTTGGGCGCGGAGATCGGCATTTCCACCGACAAGATCCACGCCCGCGGCCCGGTCGGGCTGGAGGGACTGACCTGCCAGAAATGGGTGGTGCTCGGCGACGGACAGATCAGGGAATGATCGATCGGAAAACGCCGATCAGCGCGCCAGCTTTTCCGCAACGACGAAGGCTTCACGGATGTTGTCGCGCAACTGGCCGTCTTCCCAGGGCTTGGTGAAAAACTTGTAGATTGCGCCCCGATTGATGGCCTGGGCGATGCTTTCGATTTCGGAATGGCCGGAGAGCACGATGCGCATGGTGTCCGGGTAAATGTCCCGTACCCGCGCGAGGAATTCCGTGCCGCTCATGTCGGGCATGCGCTGGTCGGAGACCACGACCTGCACCGGATTGCGCGCCAGCATGTCGAAAGCCTCCTCGGGTTTGGTGGTGGCGAGGATTTCGTAGCCGTCCGGGCGGAACAGCCTTTGCAGGGAACGCAGGATGTTGGGTTCGTCGTCCAGCAGCAGTAGGGTGCGCCGCCGGGTTTGCGCGCTCTCGGCGACCGGAAGCTGCCGGGCCTCGCGCAGAAAGCGGGCACATGCTTCCGCGTCCAGCGGATGACTGAAGAAAAATCCCTGCAGGGCGACGCAACCGCGGCGACGCAGGAAATCAAGCTGGCTTTCGCTTTCCACCCCCTCGGCCAGCACCGACATGCGCAGGCTTTGCGCCAGGGTGATGGTGGCGCTGGCAATGGCGGCGTTGGTGGGGTTGGACGTGACGTCGCGCACGAAAGACTGGTCTATCTTGATTTTGTCGAAAGGCAGGCGCGACAGGTGCGCCAGCGAGGAATACCCCGTGCCGAAATCGTCCAGCGCCAGCCGGACGCCGATGTCGTGCAGCTGCCGACAAATGATGATGCCTTCTTCGGGATTGCCGAAGAAGGCGCTTTCCGTCAATTCGATTTCCAGACAATGCGCGGGCAGGTTGTGCTTGCTCAGGGCGGCCTCGACAACGGCGACCAGGGTTTTCGACTTGAACTGGTGCACGGAGACATTTACCGCCGTGGTGATGGGCGGCAAGCCTTCATCCAGCCAGATGCGGGTCTGGCGGCAGGCCTCATTCAGTATCCACGCGCCCATCGGCAGGATCAAGCCGCTTTGCTCCGCGATCGGGATGAACTCCGAAGGCGGAATGGTGCCAAAATCGGGGCTATGCCAGCGCATCAAGGCTTCCACGCCGCTGATTCGGCCACTGGCGATGTCCGCCTGCGGCTGGTAGAAAACCTGGAATTCCTGACATTCCAGCGCCTGCCGCATCCGGGTTTCCAGATGCAGGTGCTGCCGCATTCGCAGGCTGAGTTGAGGCGTATAAAAACAGAAGGCGTTGCGTCCCTGATCGCGGGCGTGATACATGGCGGTGCTCGCGTGTTCCATCAGGTCGCCGACTTTTTTGCCGTCTTCTGGATACAGGCCGATGCCCACCGAGGCGCTGACGCTGATTTCGCGTCCATCCTCGATGGCAATGGGCTGACTGAGAATATCCAGCACGATTTGCGCCGTGTGCGCCACTTCGTTCGGATGTTTGATCGCCTCCTGCATCAGCATGAATTCGCTGCTGTCCAGACGCGCCAGGGTGTCCTTGCGGCGCATCCGTTCCTGAATGCGCCGCGCCAAGAGACGCAGCACGCGATTGCCGACCTGATGACCAAAACTGTCGTTGATGGTTTTGAAGCGATCAAGACCAATGTGCATCAGGCCAATGCCGCGCCCGTCGCGCTCGGCCTCCGCGATGGCGGCCTCCAGGCGCTGTCGCGCCCGCCGACTGTTGGGAAGCCGGGTGACGGGATCATGGTCGCGCTCGTATTCGCTCTCCTTCAAACGCGACAAGTCCGTCAATATGCCTACATAATAAACTGGCGCGCCTTTCGGATTGCATACGCTGCGGATGCTCAAAAAATGCGGCGCGCTGTTGCCGTTCTTGTGCCGATTGACGATCTCGCCGCGCCACTCGCCCTTCGTGGCCAGCGCGAACCACATCCGCCTGTAGAAATCCTTGTTTTGCGCGCTGGATTTGACCAGCGCCGGGCTTTGCCCCCTGACTTCCTCCAGACTGTAGCCGCTGATGTCGCACCAGGAAGGATTGACGTACACGATGCGCGGCGCAAGGTCAGTGATGATGACGCCGTCTTGCGTCAACCCCAGAATGACTTCTGTCTGGCGCACCCGCTGCGTCATCTGCAAAAAGAGAATGACGTGGCTGGCATCGGCGGCGAATTGCCGGATGACTTCCTGCATGGCCTCATCCGGCGCAATCGCCAGGCGGGAATAAAGATTCATCACGCCCAGCGGCGTCTTGCCCTCGCGGATCAGCGGCTGCGACCATAGCGCCTGCCAGCCCGCCCCGCGTTGCAGCGCCTGCATTTTCACGCGCTGCGGGCAATGGGCGCATTCCGCCGCCTGCGCGATGTCGCCGATGAAGACGGGCGCGCCCTGTTGCAGGGCGTGTTCCGCGCAGCCATAGTGCTCCAGCGCGCCCGGCAAGTCGGCGCAATAGGATTTTTCCATGTCGGGCGCGGTTTTCAGGACGAACTTGCGCCCGCTCTCGTCAAACAGCCAGAACGCCACGCGCCAATCGGGAAAGATTTCTTCCGTCCCGCGCGCAATGGCCTCCAGCGCCTCGGTCAGGGCGCCTTTCGTCAGTTGGGAGTAGATTTTCGCGCGCGCACCTGCAATCGCCGCCGCCTGCCTTTCCGGGGTGACGTCCGTCCACGCGCCCAGCCATTCCGCCGTCGCGGCGGCGCTTTGGGAAGAGCGCGTCAGGCGCTCGCGTATCCACAGCGGGCGTCCGCTTCCATGCCGCAAACGACAGATTCTTTCCGGGATGCCGGATGATTCGGACGGTTCGGGCTGCGCGGCGCCCATGTCATGATCGAGCGTCTGCGCGCGCCACCAGCCCCGCGCCAGCATCGCCGCTTCCGTATGCCCCAGAACGCGCGTCGCGTTGGGGCTTGTCCAGAGCAGCAGACGTCCTTCCTCTTCCTGCCGGAAACCGAAAAAAACCGTGTCGCCCCACTCCAGCATTTCCGCGGGCGGGCTGCGCGCTTCCTGCCTTGGGCGCGCTCCAGCAAGTTCCGTTTCCTCCATGACCGTGACCAGTACACTCCCGATGTCAGAAGCCGAGCATATTACCGCATCAAGGGGGCGGAAAACAGAAGACCGTCAACTGCCGGACGCTTTCGCGCCCGCGGGATTTTCCGCCTTCCGCGCGCTGTCTTCCATTCCCTGATCCGCCCGATAACTGGAGCGCGCCAGCGGGGCGCAGACGGCGGCGGCGAAGCCCAGGCGGGCGGCCTCGTCGGCGTACATCTGAAAAGTCTCCGGCGCAACGTAGCGTTGCACGGGGAGATGATGGCGGGAAGGCGCGAGATATTGGCCGATGGTCAACCGCTCGACGCCGCGCGCGCGCAGGTCCTGCATCGCTTGCAGGATTTCCGCGTCCGTTTCGCCCAGCCCCGCCATCAGGCC
>JAITJU010000051.1 GCA_031278735.1 Zoogloeaceae bacterium | reverse complement strand
CGAAGGCCTTCTTCACTCACGCGGCATGGCTGGATCAGGGTTGCCCCCATTGTCCAAAATTCCCCACTGCTGCCTCCCGTAGGAGTCTGGGCCGTGTCTCAGTCCCAGTGTGGCGGATCGTCCTCTCAGACCCGCTACGGATCGTCGCCTTGGTGGGCATTTACCCCGCCAACCAGCTAATCCGACATCGACCGCTCCGAACGCGCGAGGCCATCTCTGGTCCCCCGCTTTCTCCCTCAGGACTCATGCGGTATTAATCCGGCTTTCGCCGGGCTATCCCCCTCATCCGGACACGTTTCGATGCTTTACTCACCCGTTCGCCACTCGCCGGCAGGCCGAAGCCCCCGCTGCCGTCCGACTTGCATGTGTAAGGCATGCCGCCAGCGTTCAATCTGAGCCAGGATCAAACTCTTCAGTTCAATCCAACAAACTCGCTCTCACTGACAATTTCCATTCACAGCGCGAGCGCTTCATGCTTCAGCATCTTGCCCACCCAAACAGACAGACAAAACACCACGCCAAAAGCGCCCACACCTATCGGTCGTCTCATTGTTAAAGAACTTTCCTCGACCGCGCTGCCGCCGCCAAAGAGCCGCGCATTCTACAGCAGGAAAACAGGCTGTCAACAGCAAAACAGAAATTTTTTTGCAGGCAGGCCGCTTCACCATGCCGGGACAGCGTTCGCGGACATCTCTACTGATGCCCGCAGCGGCGCTATTCGGCGGCGGCTTCCTCTTCCATGGATTGGTTAACCTCCCGCAACGCGCGATTGAGTCCGAGCGCGGCCCAGTCCGCCACGTCGGCAACATCGCAGGCAACAGCCTCGGCATCCCTGGCGCAAAGGGATTCCAGCGCCGCCTTTGCTTCATCCGTGCCGATTTGCGTCATGTTTTCGCATCCTGAACGCACATCCGCCGCGCAGACCTGTTGATAGAATTTCAGCGCGCCATCCCAATCCCCCGCCAACGCCGACGAATGCCCCATGCCGTTGCAGCCCTGCATGCCGCCGCGCTTGCAGCACGCCGCCATGCTTTCGCCAGCGCGGCAATCCGCCTGGAGTTCGGCCTCACGGTAGACCACGGGCGGGGCGCAGCGATCCTGCCCGCCGTCGCGGTTGTAGATCGCATAACGGTTCCAGGTGTCGATGCCGAGCAGGCGGCCATCGGCAAGGCGGCGCAGGACGAAATCCCCGCCCTTGTCATGGCGTATGCGCACGAGACCGTTTTCCAGACGGGCGCGCAGCGTCGCGCCGAAACTGGCTTCCACTTTGCCTCTGTCCGTGAAGGTGAATTCCGACATCAATCCCGTGGCAGCCAGATAATGACCGCAGGGCAACGCATCCCCGCCGGTCGGCTGAGCCAGGGCTTGCGCGTCCAACTGGGCAAGCGCTTCGGCCTCGGCGCAGACGGAAGCGTCGCCAATCGGCGCGGCACAGGCGCGGCGCAGGCTTCGCGCCGCCTCAAGATAACGTCCGCCCTCCCAGAGTTTTTCCGCGACTTCCTTGCACAGGTTGCTGGAGACGTTTTCCGCGCATAGCGCAGGCAGGCTGTCGAGCGCTTCGGCGGCAAGCGGTACGGCATCCGCGTACAGGGAGGAAAAAACCTTCGCAAAATTTTTGGCAAGCGCCTGGGCGGCAGCCTCCTTGCAAGCGGCCTCATCAAAGGCGGGATCGCCTTCACGACAGACAGCAGGCGCTTCTTCCCTGTCCGCCGCTTTCGCGGCCTCCTCGTACTGCCCGATCAGCGCCAGGCAAGCAAAAGGCAGATGATCCGCGCACAGCGTTTGCAAATCCTCCCGGCTTGCCTGGCCATGGGTTTCCTTGCAGGCGCCGATATCCTGCCGACAGGCTTTTCCGACCGGGTTGGACGCCGCGTCTTCAGCGCCGCAGTCAAAACGCGCGCTGCGCCGGAGCTGGATTTCCTCGCCGAACGCGTCGGCATAACGCAGAACACTCCCATCCTTGGAAAGCGTGAATTCCGTGGCATCCGCGTAAGTGGAATCCACATTCTCGGCCTTCAATATGTTGTCGGCGCGTTGGTAGAGAAAAAAAGCGGGGGCGATATCCGCGCGGCGCATCTCCATGCGGTTCGCGCTGACGATGCGCGCCGTCTTTCCGCCGGCTTCATCCTGAAACGCGCCACACACGCCCTCGGGTGCGGCTTGCGCGCCCGCCGCCGTCATCAGTCCCGCCAGCAGCGATACCGCCGTTGCGACGCGAAAACCCCTTTGAAATATCTTTGTCATGGAATCCCCCTCTGTTAAAAGTATATCGAAATAAAAGCATATCACGGAAGTTCTGGACGATCTGAATCGCGGCCAGTCCAGAAGGCGCGACGCCTAGGCAGCATCGACAGATTCCCCGGCGACGCGGCAAAAGCCCTTGGCCCGCGCCAGCAATTTCTCCCGATCGGCGGCGCTCAGGCCGCCATAGCACAGAATCAAGTCCGCCAGCAGATCATCCCGCGCGTAAAAAACGCGGCGGGCACATCGAGCGCCGCCGCCAGCCGCTCCGCCGTGCCGAAATCCGGCCAGTGCTTGCCGCGTTCATACTGGTTGATGCGGACGCTGGCCGAACCTTCGTCGCCAGCCGCGTCTGCGTCAAACCATTCCGCAGACGCGCCTGTTTCAGGCGCATGGCGAAGAGTTGCGGATCAGACATGGGGACAAGCGGAAAGCGAAAGTTAAGATAATCTTAGGATTTATCCGTAAATTAAGATACAATCCTGATGCCCCCGCAACGCGACACAGGAGAAAGGGATGTC
>JAITJU010000040.1 GCA_031278735.1 Zoogloeaceae bacterium | reverse complement strand
TTGCTTTCCCCTCCCCCGCAAGTGGGGGAGGGTGTCCCGGCAGGGACGGGAGAGGGTTTCGTTCCCTCCGGCGAAGCCGCAAACTTTTCTGTCTTCTGTCCTCCGTCCTCTGTCTTCTGTCTTCTGAAATTCATGAAGAAATTGAAAAAAGGAACACGCGCATGAACACGCGAACCCCGCCCCCGGCATTCTCTTCCCGCGCCAAGCGCGGCAAGCCCTCCGTCCTCTGTCTTCTGTCCTCTGTCCTCTGATATGCTCGACATCGAAATCGACGGCAAAAAGGCGCAAGTCGCCGACGGCAGCACGGTGATGGAGGCCGCGGAGCGGTTGGGCGTCTCCATCCCGCATTTTTGCTATCACAAGAAACTCTCCATCGCCGCCAACTGCCGCATGTGTCTCGTCGAGGTGGAAAAAGCGCCCAAGCCCCTGCCCGCCTGCGCGACGCCCGTCACCAACGGCATGAAGGTGTTTACCCATTCCGGGCTGGCGGTGAAGGCGCAGCAAGGCGTGATGGAATTCCTGCTCATCAATCATCCGCTTGATTGCCCGGTCTGCGACCAGGGCGGCGAATGCCGACTACAGGACATCGCCATGGGCTACGGCAGCGCGCAAAGCCGTTACGGTGAGGAAAAACACGTCACGTCGCCAAAGGAGGCCGGGCCGCTCATTTCCATGCGGGAGATGAGCCGCTGCATCCACTGCACCCGCTGCGTGCGCTTTGGGCTGGAAGTCGCGGGCGTCATGGAACTGGGCATGGCGAATCGCAACGCGCATTCCGAGATCACGACCTTCATGGGACGCGCCGTCGATTCCGAACTCTCCGGCAACATGATCGACCTCTGCCCGGTCGGGGCATTGACCTCGAAACCTTTCCGCTACACGGCGCGCGCCTGGGAACTGGCAAACCGTCCCTCGATCAGCCCGCATGACTCGCTGGGCGCGAATCTCACCGTGCAGGTGAAGAACGACAGGGTCGCGCGCGTGCTGCCGCGCGAAAACGAGGCGGTCAATGAATGCTGGATTTCCGACAAGGAACGCTTTTCCTACCCGGCGCTGAATTCCGGGGAACGCCTGACGCGCCCCATGCTGAAACAGGGCGACGCCTGGCGGGAAGTCTCCTGGCGCGTCGCGCTCGATTACGTCGCGCACGGCCTGAAGGACATCGCCGCGCATTCCGGCGGCAACGCGCTGGCGGCGCTGGCCGCGCCGTGGTCGACGGTGGAAGAACTCTATCTGCTCAAGAAACTCCTGCGCGGCCTGGGTTCTTCCAACATGGACTTTCGCCCGCGCCAGCGGGATTTTTCCACGGACGGCAAGCGCCTGGGCGCGCCCTGGCTGGGGATGCGCCTGGCCGACCTCCGGCACCTGGAATCGGCGCTCATCGTCGGCTCCTTCCTGAGGAAGGACCATCCGCTGATCGCGCAGCGCCTGCGTCACGCGGCGCAAAAGCACCAGGCCGAGATCAGCGTCCTTTCCGTCGCCGCCGACGATCCGCTCCTGCCGCTCTTCGCGCAAAAGACGGTCGCGCCCTCGCAACTGGCCAACAATCTTGCCGCCGTGCTGAAGGCCGCCGCCGGAGAAAAGGGCGTCGCCGTGGAAGGCGTCATGGAACTGGAAAACACGCCCGTCACCGAAAAGGCGATGGCCATCGCGCAAAGCCTGCTCAAGCACGAGCGCAAGGCGGTCTTCCTGGGCAACGCCGCCGCGCAGTCGCCGGAGGCGGGCAAACTCCACGCGCTCGCCTGGAAGCTCGCCGACATCACCGGCGCGGTTTTCGGCTTCCTGGGCGAAGCCGCCAACAGCGTGGGCGGCCATCTCGCCGCGCCGCCGGAAGGCGCCAACGCCCGGCAGATGTTCGAGACGCCGCGCCAGGGCTATCTGCTCTTCGGACTGGAGCCGGAACTCGATTGCGGCAATCCGCAAGAGGCGCTCGCCGCCCTGAGGACGGCCCCGCTGGTGGCGCAGTTTTCCGCCTTCAGGCACAGCCCGGCGCTGGAATACGCCGACGCGCTCCTGCCGCTTTCTCCCTTCACCGAGACTTCCGGCACGTTCGTCAATACCGAGGGGCGCGTCCAGTCTTTCGCGGGCGCCGTGCCGCCGGCGGGAGAATCCCGGCCTGGCTGGAAGATTCTGCGCGTACTGGGCAACGTCCTCGACCTGCCCGGCTTCGATCATGAGAGCAGCGAGGCGGTCCTGCGGGCGGCGCTGCTGTGTCAGAGGACGGAGGACGGAGCGGATTTTGCCGCCGGGCTGGACAATGGCTTGACGGACGCTTCCGCGACGCTGGCGTTTTCCGAAACGCAAGGTCTGGAGCGGATTGCCGACGTGCCGATCCATTTTGCCGACCCAATCGCGCGCCGCGCCGCGCCCCTGGCGCAAACGGCGGACGCCGCGCCGCCGACGGCGCGTATCGCGGCGGTGACGTTGGGGCGGCTGGGCATCCAGGCGGGCGAGACGGTCGTCGTCCGGCAGGGCGCGGGCAGCGCGCGGCTCGTCGCGGCGCGGGACGACAGCGTCCCCAACGGCTGCGCGCGCGTCGCGGCGGGACACGCCGCCACCGCCGCCCTGGGCGAGATGTTCGGCTCCATCCGCGTGGAAGCCGCGCGACCGGAAGCGGAAGGAACAACGGAGGAAACCGGCCATGCGTGAAATGGAAGTCCGCTTCCGCACCGATTTCTTCCAGCCCGCTCCGGGCGCGGAGAAGGATACGGAACCCGGCGTTCCCGGTTATCACGACAAATCCCTGGCGCTCTGGCTGGCGGAACGGCTGAAGGAACAACGGTTCGCCGTCGAGAGCGTGCAGCGGCATGGCCTGGTCTGGTATCTCGCCATCGCCTGCCCGGACCCGGCGCACAAGCTCTTCCTGATGTGCGGCAACACCGACCTGGAGGGAAGGGCGTGGATCGTTCGCTCCACCGTCCATGCCGTCACCTTCCGGGCGCGCCTGTCCCGGATATTCCAGGGGGATACTCCCGTCCTGCCGGAACTGGAAAGACTGAACCAGCATCTCAGGAAACTGCTCCACCTCATTCCCGACATGCACATGGAGCGCGCCCAGTGAAAACCCTGATCCAAGCCGACCAACCCGGAACCGCCTGGTTTGCCCCGGCGGTCTGGCCGTCCCCCGGACGCTCGCCGCAAAAGCGGAAAGAACAGGGGAAAAGTCTGTCCATGCGGGAAACGGAAATCCAGTTCCAGACCGATTTCTTCAAACCCATTCCGGGCGAGGAGAAGGAGATGGCGGAACCTGGTCGCTACGGCAAATCCCTGGCGCTCTGGCTGGTGGAAAAGTTGAAGGCGCGGCGGTTCGTCATCGAGCGCGTGTTCCCGGAGGATACGTACTGGCGTATTGTCATCGCCTGCCTGGACCCAGCCTGCAAGCTCTGGCTGATGTGCGGCAACACCGACAGGGAGTGCCGGGCGTGGATGGTCTGGTCGGTCGGCCATGTCGCTTTCTGGAGACGCCTCTTCCTGCTTTCCCGCTACCCCGGCGCGGAACTGGAAAAACTGGACCGGCATTTGCGGGAATTGCTGCCCACGATTCCCGGCATCACCCTGGAGCGCGCCTGATGGAAACCTTGCTGCAATCCCTCGCCCAATTCGGAAGCGGACTGCTTGGCCCGACGCTCTGGCTCGTCTGCTGGACGCTCGTCAAGATTGTCGCCATCGTCATTCCCCTGATGCTGGGCGTCGCCTATCTCACCTATGCCGAGCGAAAGGTGATCGGCTACATGCAGGCGCGTATCGGCCCCAATCGCGTCGGGCCTTTGGGCCTGTTGCAGCCGGTCGCCGACGGACTGAAACTCCTGATGAAGGAAATCGTCGTGCCTTCCGGCGCGAGCAGGAAGCTCTTCGTCATCGCGCCCATGCTCTCGCTTGCCCCGGCGCTGGCGGTGTGGGCGGTGGTGCCGTTTTCCGACACGCTCGTGCTGGCGAACATCGACGCGAGCCTCCTCTACATTCTCGCCATCGGCTCGATGGGCGTCTATGGCGTGGTGCTGGCGGGCTGGGCCTCCAATTCCCGCTACGCCTTCCTGGGTTCCATGCGCGCGGCGGCGCAGATCGTCTCCTACGAAATCGCCATGGGCTTCGCGCTCGTCGTGGTGCTGATGGTTTCGGGAAGCCTCAATCTCTCCGACATCGTGGCCGGGCAGCAAAAGGGGCGCTTTGCCGACATGGGGCTTGGCTTCCTCTCCTGGAACTGGCTGCCGCTTTTGCCGCTTTTCGTGGTGTATTTCGTCTCCGGCGTCGCCGAAACCAACCGCGCGCCGTTTGACGTGGCGGAAGGCGAATCGGAAATCGTCGCCGGTTTCCACGTCGATTATTCGGGCATGGCCTTCGCCGTCTTCTTCCTCGCCGAATACGCGGAAATGATTCTGGTGGCGACCCTGACGAGCCTTCTCTTTCTGGGCGGCTGGGATTCGCCCGTGGGTTTCCTGCCGGACGGAATCTGGTGGCTCCTGGCGAAAACCTGTTTCTTGCTCTTTTTCTTCCTCTGGTTCCGGGCAACCTTCCCGCGCTACCGCTACGACCACATCATGCGCCTGGGCTGGAAGGTGTTCATCCCGCTCACCGTCGTCTGGCTCCTCCTCGTCGGCGTCTGGATGCTCTCGCCGTGGAGCATCTGGAAATGAGGTTCGGGAGACGGAGGACAGAAGACAGAGGACAGAGGACCGTAAAGTTACCGGCGGCGAAGCCGCCGCAAGCAGGGGCGAAAGATTTTTCGCCCCTACGGTCTTCCGTCTTCTTATATATTGTGTTTTCCCCAGACAAATTGGTGTTCGGGGATTGTTTCGGAAGTTCGCGCGGCCTGCCGCCTCCAATGGGCATTCAAGCCCGAAGGACGGTTTGGGGCGTGGCGTGGTCATCCGTTTGCCGCAAGTCCGAACAAAGTTGCCGGAGGCGACGGCAGGCGCTCCTCCATCTCTGACGCCTGTCCTCTGAAAAGGTCATCCATCATGAAAAAAACCTGTATTTCGCTCTTCTCCCTTGTCTTCCTTCTCGTCGCCTGCGGGGACAAGGAGGCCGGAACGTCCGCCGCCGCCGCGCCTTCTTCCGCGCCGCCGTCCGCCGCCGCGCCGTCGCCTGCCGGAAACGGGGAAAAGGCCGCGCCGGAGGCGAATCACGAACAAATCGACGTGGCGAGCTTCTTCAACGGCGGGTATCCCTATACTTCCGAAAAGCAAATCCTTCCGCAAAAATTCGCCGATCAGCTTTTGGCGATCAGCCAAGGGCGTACCCATGCCTTTTCCAGAAACGATCTCAGCAAGGATGGCAGCCGGGACGCCATCCTTTTCTACGCGCTGGCAGCCCCGGCGACCATCGAGTCCTTCCGGGTCGGCGGGGAAGATCGGGACAAGGACAACATCCCTCGCCGGATCGCCTTCGCGGTATCCCAGTCGCCCGCCGGCGATTTCCAGACGGTGGCGACCTTCAACATGCCGGAATCCGCGATCACGCGCGCCAGTTACGATTTTTCCATTCCGGTCCAGCAGAAAATCTCCGGGCGCTATCTGCGCGTCACCCTGTCCGGCACGAAATATGGGGAATATCGCCTCTCCCGCTTCAGCGCCCACGGTCGCTTCGATCAGCCGGTCGAACTGCGGGAAGATTTCAGCGGCATCTACTGGATGCTGGGAGATCCGGACGCGGCTTCCCCCGCCAATCACGCCATGACGCAGCAGCAAAAAGGCACGAGCTATCATCCTTATCTGATCCTTCACCAGAACGGCAGCCAGGTGAGCGGCTGTTACGTCTATGCCTCGATTCACGGTGACAGCAGCGGAAGGCTCAAGGCAATCAGCGAAGTAAACGGCACGCTGACGGGCGGCGTGGAGAACAATGTCTTTCGCTTCACCCGCGCTCATGCCGCCGACGGCAGTCAGAGCCGGGGCGCGATGGCGCTTGCCCCCGTCGCGGAAAACATCACCAAGGGGAGTTACAACCGGGTGGGCGACCTCCTGGTGGAACGGGACGGCGGCGGCAAGGAGGGGGAAGGCGCGTTCCGGGTCACGCTCACCCGCTTTTCCAACACGCCCGCCCCCTGCGCCGTGACCGGCCAGGAAGAGAAGAGCGCCAGTCAGACGATGGCCGAGAACCTGGAGAAAACCGGCAAGCTGCAACTCTACGGGGTCAATTTCGATTTCGACGCCGACACCCTGCGCCCTGAATCCGGCGCGGTACTGGACGAAGTGGTAAAACTCGCGCGGGAAAATCCCGCCTGGAAATTCGAGATCGGCGGGCATACGGACAGCCTGGGCGCGGACGCCTACAACCAGAATCTGTCGGAACGGCGCGCCGCCGCGGTCGCGCGCTACCTTGTCGACAAGGGGGTCGACGCCGCCCGCCTGCAAGCGAAGGGCTACGGCGAATCCCGCCCCCTGATTCCCGAAACCGGCGACAATGAGGCCGCCCGCGCCCAGAACCGGCGCGTGGAACTGGTCAAACAATGAACCGCCGCGACAGACGGCAACACAACAAGGAGATGGACATGAAAACATTCCTGAACCCGGGAACCTGCGTGGTCGCCGTCGCGTGGGGCGCCGACGTGACGACGATTGAAAAAACCAGCACGGACGAGTGCCTGAAAACCGAGGGTCATGTCGACGAGGACGAATTGCGCCGCCGCGCCGTCACCCTCCATCCGGGCGGCGGCGCCAACGACCGGGAACGCGAGGCGAAGGGAACCCTGTGAGGCGCAAGCAATTCACGACAACCCTTCCGGGCTGTCCGGTCAAACGCCATTGGGAAGGGGGGTTTCTCCCCTCCCCAATGGCCGCGCTCGAAACCCCGGCCTTCACCGGGGTCTCGACCTTCGCGCCGCTTGTTCGGGCGGGGTTTCAAACCGGAGTCCGTTTTACGATGAAGCATGGTGTAATGATGAGGTTCCGGCAAATGTTCATTCAAGGAGAAAAGCGATGAGTCACGGGTATGACGGGAAGAAATTCCTGTGCGTTGCCGTGTTGTGCGCGGCGTGTCTGTCCGCGTTCGCGCAGGACGCGGATGACGATGCGGGGCAGGAAATGTCGCAGGCGGATCTGGAGAAGATGGCGCGCCTCCTCCTGGGCGACGAGATTCGCGCCGGGAAGCTGACGCCGCGGCAGGGGGCGGACTACGTGAAATGTACGCAGGACGCCTATGCCCAGGATTTCTACGGTTCGCCGACAGGCAAGAAATACCTCGAAATCCTGTCGCGGCTCTCCGAACAGAACAGCCCGAAGGGGACGGCCTCTTCGCGGGCGGAACTCGACCGCTTGCAGCCCGAACTCAAGAAGTATCAAGACAGGGCCGAGGAGGTTTGCGCGAAGAAGCTTGGCGTTTCCGTGCCGAAGGGAAAGGTTTTCGGCCAGCCATGACGCAAGGACAAAGACGCGCAATGAATGCGGAGGACGCAGCAAAATTTAGCGACAGCCCTTCAGGGCTGTCGGTCAAACTCCATTGGGAAGGGGTTTCTCTCCCCTCCTCAATGGCTACGGTCGAAACCCCGGCCTTCAGGCCGGGGTCTCCACCTTCGCGCCTTTCTTACGGGCGGGGTTTCAAACCGGAGTTCGTTTTACGATGACGCAAGACAATGAACAGCCCCGCGGTTTCGCCGCGGCAATTCACGCCTTCCGCTCGCCCCCGGGGAAGAGGGCGTCGCTCCGCGCGGCGAAGCCGCAAACCCTTCTGTCCTCTGTCCTCCGTCCTCTGTCTTCTGAACAGGAGATGACATGCGAAAACTGAAGGACGGATTGAAGGATTTCTTCAAGACCTTTTTCCTGTGGGAACTTCTGAAGGGCATGGCCGTGACGGGCAGGTATTTCTTCGTCCGCAAGATCACCGTGCAGTACCCGGAGGAAAAGACGCCGCAGAGTTTCCGCTTTCGCGGCCTGCACGCGCTTCGGCGTTACCCGGACGGCACGGAACGCTGCATCGCCTGCAAGCTCTGCGAGGCGATCTGCCCGGCGCGGGCGATCACGATAGAGCTTGCCGAGCGCGAGGACGGCAGTCGCCGCGCGACGCGCTACGACATCGACCTCACCCGCTGCATCTTCTGCGGCTTCTGCGAGGAAGCCTGCCCGGTGGACGCCATCGTGGAAACCAGGGTATTCGAGTACCACGGCGAGAAGAAGAGCGACCTCCATTACACCAAGGACATGCTCCTGGCCAACGGCGACCGGCATGAGGCGCGGATCGCCCTGGACAAGGCGCTGGACGCAAGGCATCGGTGAGGCTGAACATGGAACAACTGACTTCGCTGGAACTATGCGCGGGCGCGGGAGGACAGGCGCTGGGGCTGGAAATGGCGGGTTTTTCCCACATGGCCCTGATGGAACTGGAACATGTCGCCTGTGAAACTCTGCGTCTCAATCGTTCGCACTGGCATGTCGTCGAGGGAGATTTGCGTACTTTCAATGGCGAGCCT
The DNA here is from genome assembly GCA_031278735.1 of Zoogloeaceae bacterium. Lineage (GTDB taxonomy): Bacteria > Pseudomonadota > Gammaproteobacteria > Burkholderiales > Rhodocyclaceae > Azovibrio. The sequence goes on along the minus strand of JAITJU010000040.1, from coordinate 6,022 downwards.
TGGCGTGGCGTCGATCTGGTGGCGGGCGGTGTGCCATGCCCGCCGTTTTCCAAGGCGGGCAAGCAGCTTGGCGAACAGGATGAGCGAAATTTGTTTCCCGATGCCGTTCGTATTGTCGATACTTGTCGTCCCAAGGCGGTGATGCTCGAAAATGTGCGTGGCTTGCTGGATGCTGTATTTGACGGTTACCGAAGAAAAATTGAGCAACAGATCAAGAAATTGGGCTATGTTTCGGAGTGGCGTCTTCTGAACGCTTCTGATTTTGGCGTTTCTCAGTTACGTCCCAGAGTGGTGTTCGTGGGAATTCGCAAGGATTTTTCCGATGCTTTTTCGTGGCCAGAGCCAGGCACAAGCGAGCCGATGACGGTTGGCGCGCTCCTTTATGACCTGATGAAAGCAAATGGTTGGCGCGGCGCCGATCTTTGGCGCGTACGCGCGGACAGCATTGCGCCAACGCTGGTAGGCGGCTCCAAGAAACACGGCGGCCCCGATCTTGGACCAACGCGCGCCAGACGCGCCTGGGCCACACTGGGTGTTGACGGAATTGGTCTGTGGGATGCCGCGCCGTCGCCCGATTTTATTGGGATGCCACGCTTGACGCTGCGCATGGCGGCTCGGCTTCAGGGGTTTCCAGACGACTGGCAATTTTCCGGGGGCAAGTCCGCAATGTATCGCCAGATTGGCAATGCTTTTCCGCCGCCAGTGGCGTGCGCTGTGGGGCGCCAAATCCACGCCGCGCTGACAACGCAGAAACTTTTCAGGGTCGCATGATGACAACACCTGTAGATTTCATCCGCGCGCGCCAGAAATTTCATGCCCATCTGCTTGAATCCACACTGACGATCAATTCAGCCGACGTGGTAAGTAATGCCGACAGCAGCAACACGACAAGCAAGGCCATCGCCAAGGGCATCGCCGAATGGCTCAAGGTGGAAACAGTGAGCAACCGAATTGCCGGGCAAACTTCCGGCAATCAGTTCGAGGCGATCTGCGCTGAATTCGTGCGGGAAACTTTCCGCAAATTACAGCATTTGCGTCCCGGCGTTTGGGATGTACGCCAAGTTTCTGGTCGCAACCGGTTGGAAATCGCCCATTATGCGCAATATGCGCATCTGGTCGCGCTGGACAATGCCGCCAGAAACAACCCGGATCTGGCGGCGGCTTTGGGCAGCGATTACACCATTACGCCGGACATCGTGGTGACGCGCAACCTCGAAACCGACGCGACGATCAACGCACAGGGCACACTGGTTGACGATAATGTCAGCAAGCTGGCTTGCCTACGCGAGGAAAATGGCGGTTCGCCATTATTGCATGCCAGCATCTCGTGTAAATGGACGATTCGCAGCGATCGCGCGCAAAACGCCCGTTCCGAAGCGTTGAATCTGGTGCGTAACCGCAAGGGGCATTTGCCCCATGTCGTTGTGGTGACGGCAGAGCCTACGCCCAGTCGTTTGGCTTCCATTGCGCTGGGGACAGGCGATATCGACTGTGTATATCACTTCGCGCTGTACGAATTGCAAAAGACCTTGGACGCGCTGAATTTTCAGGACGCGGCAGATTTGTTGTCGGTCATGGTGGATGGCAGGCGATTGAAAGACATTTCGGATTTGCCGCTGGATTTGGCTGTATGAACGACGCATGAGGAAATATTCGGCATGGATTTCAAGACTTTCGTTTTCTTCTTCCTCGCGGCCATCCTGGTCTTTGCCGCCCTGCGCGTCATTACCGCGAGAAACCCCGTGCATGCGGTATTGAACTTGATTCTCGCCTTCTTCACGGCGGCGGGGGTGTGGCTTTTGTTGCAGGCGGAATTCCTGGCGATGGTGCTCGTCATGGTCTATATCGGCGCGGTGATGGTGCTCTTCCTCTTCGTGGTGATGATGCTCGACATCGACATCGACCGCCTCCGGCAGGGCTTCTGGCGCTATCTGCCGCTGGGGGCGCTGGTGGGTTTCGTGATGATCGTCGAGATGGGCATGGTGCTGGGCGGCGAATTCTTTCGCTCGCCGGACGCCAGCCTGCCCGCGACGCCCGCGACGGCTTCCAACACGAAGGAACTGGGGGTGCTGCTGGCAAGCGAATACACGTATCCCTTTGAACTGACGGCGGCGCTCCTGCTGGTGGCGATTGTCGCCGCCGTGGCGCTCACTTTCCGGGGCGCGAAAAAACCCCGCAACAGCAGCCCGGAAGCGCAAATTCGGGTGCGAGCCGCCGATCGCGTGCGGCTGGTCAATATGCCGACGGAAACTGCGGCGGACGAGGAACGGACATCCGCCGCGCTTCCTTCGGATTTGGCGCAATAAGGACAAAACACATGCTTGCCTTGAGTTTGACCCACTTCCTTTTTCTGGCCGCGATTTTGTTTGCCATTGGCATTGCCGGCATTTTCCTGAACCGCAAGAACCTGATCGTGCTTTTGATGTCGATCGAACTGATGCTCTTGGCCGTCAACACGAATTTCATCGCCTTTTCCCGCTACCTGCAGGACCCGCACGGCCAGTTGTTCGTCTTCTTCATCCTCGCGGTGGCGGCGGCGGAAGCGGCGGTGGGGCTGGCGATCCTGGTCGCGCTCTTTCGCAACCTGAAGAGCATCCACGTCGATGATCTCGACCAACTGAAAGGCTGATATGGAGACGAAAACCGTTGCATTCATCGCGGCGCTCTCGCCGCTCCTGGGAGCCGCCATCGTCCGTCTTTCCCGCCGAAAGATTTCATACAGGCTGGCGCTTTGCCTGCTCATTGTCGCGACGCTCCTCTTGATTATGTGCGGGTTCATTGGCGTTTGGCTGGTTCTCCGGCAAGACGAAGGTTTTACCCCTTGGATTCTCGCATGTTGTTCGCTGGTTGCTTTTGTGAATGCCATTCCTTCGAGGAAACAGACGAATCATCCCCATCAACCGAAGGCTGACGCATGAAGATAGAAACCCTTTCCCTCATCGCGGCGCTCGCGCCCCTGGCCGGGGCGTTGATTGCCGGTCTTCCCAGGCTCTTTTGCCGGGGCGTCCCGCGCTGGCTGGCGGCGGGCGCGGCCATCTCCGGGGTGGCGATCGCCTTTCTCGCTTCCGTCGGCGTCTTCCTCGACGCGCGCCAGGGGCCGGAACACTTCTTCGACGGCCCCGTCTACACCTGGATGACGAGCGGCGCGTATACCTTCCAGGTCGGCTTTCTCATCGACACGCTCACCGCGACGATGATGCTCGTCGTTACCTTCGTCTCGCTCATGGTGCATATCTACACCCTCGGCTACATGAAGGACGATCCCGGCTACAACCGCTTTTTCAGTTACATCGCGCTCTTCACCTTCTCCATGCTGATGCTGGTGACGGCCAACAACTTCATGCAGTTGTTCTTCGGCTGGGAAGCGGTGGGGCTGGTCTCCTACCTCCTGATTGGCTTCTGGTATACCCGTCCGACGGCGATCCACGCCAATTTGAAGGCGTTCCTCGTCAATCGCGTCGGCGATTTCGGCTTTCTTCTGGGCATCGGTCTCGTGCTCGCGCACTTTGGTTCGCTCGATTACGCGACGGTCTTCGCAAAAGCGCCGGGCATCGCCCAGGCGACGATCAACCTGTGGGGAGAAGCGGAATGGTCATTGCCGACGGTCATCTGCATCTGCCTCTTCATCGGCGCGATGGGCAAATCCGCGCAGGCGCCGCTGCACGTCTGGCTGCCCGACTCGATGGAAGGCCCGACCCCCATTTCCGCCCTGATCCACGCGGCGACGATGGTCACGGCGGGCATCTTCATGGTCAGCCGCATGTCGCCCCTCTTCGAGCTTTCCACCACGGCGCTCGCCTTTGTCATGGCGATTGGCGCGGTCACGGCGCTCTTCATGGGTTTTCTCGGCATCGTCCAGAACGACATCAAGCGGGTGATCGCCTATTCGACGCTCTCGCAACTGGGCTACATGACCGTGGCGCTGGGCGCCTCCGCCTATTCCGTCGCCATCTTCCACCTGATGACGCACGCCTTCTTCAAGGCGCTTTTGTTCCTCGCCGCCGGTTCGGTCATCATCGGCATGCGTCACGACCAGGACATGCGCAACATGGGCGGCCTGAGAAAGTACATGCCGGTCACGTGGGCAACCTGTCTCATTGGCTCCCTGGCCTTGATCGGCGCGCCGTTCTTTTCCGGCTTCTATTCCAAGGATTCGATCATCGAGGCGGTGGCGCTCTCGAAGATTCCCGGCGCGGGACTGGCCTATTTCGCCGTGCTGGCGGGCGTCTTCGTCACCGCGTTCTATTCCTTCCGCCTCTATTTCCTGGTTTTTCACGGCAAGGAACGTTTTGGGGGGGCAGAAGACAGAGGACAGAAGACGGAGGACAGAAGTCATGATGAGCATCACGGCCTTTTGCCCGGACAAAAGCCGCGGGAATCGCCCTGGGTGGTGACGCTGCCGCTCATCCTGCTGGCGATTCCCTCGCTCTTCATCGGCTATTTCACCATCGAACCCCTGTTGACCGGCGGGTTCTTCCGGGGCGTGATCCACGTCGATGCCGCCGCGCACGGCGTCATGGCGGAATTCGCGGAAGCATTCCACGGCCCCTGGGCGATGGCGCTGCGCGCGGCCGTCTCGCCGGTGTTCTGGCTGGCGGCGGCGGGCGTGGCGACGGCCTGGTTCCTCTATCTGAAGCGCCCGGAGCTTCCGACGGCGATCCGGCGGCGCTTCGGCGCGCTTTATACGCTTCTGGAGAACAAATACTACTTCGACCGCTTCAACGAAACTGTCCTCGCGGGCGGGGCGCGGCTTTTGGGGAGGGGCCTGTGGCGCGGCGTCGACGCGACGCTCATCGACGATCTTGCCGTCAATGGCGCGGCGCGGCTTACCGGCTGGAGCGCGGCGCTTTTACGGCGCTTGCAGAGCGGCTTTGTCCATCATTATGCGTTTACCATGATCATTGGCCTGACGGTCTTCATCGGTCTGTGGGTTTCCTTTCCGATCCTCTTCGGCATGGGCGTGCAGGAATGGTGGTGGCGCTGGCTTTTCACGCGCTGAACATAAAGGATCGCCATGTCGTCTTATCCCCTGCTTTCTCTCGTCATCTGGACGCCCATTGCCGCCGGTCTTGCCGCGCTGGTCGCGGGCGCGGATCGATGCGCGCCGCTGGCGCGCAGCATCGCCCTTGTCGGCGCCGCGCTTGGTTTTCTGTTGAGCCTGCCCCTGTATGCGGGCTTTGACGTGACGAGCGGCGCCATGCAGTTCGAGGAAATCCATGCCTGGATTCCGCATTTCAACGCGCGCTATCACCTGGGCGTCGATGGCATTTCCCTGCTCTTCGTCCTGCTCAACAGCCTTGTCACCCTGCTGGTGGTGCTGGCGGGCTGGCGGTCGATTCAGCGACAGGCGGCGCAATATCATGCCGCTTTCCTGATCATGTCCGGTCTCGTGAACGGCATTTTTGCCGCGGTAGACGGAATGCTGTTTTACGTGTTCTTTGAATCTTCGCTAATTCCGCTTTACCTCATCATCGGCATCTGGGGCGGGCCAAGGCGCGTTTATGCGGCCATCAAATTTTTCCTCTACACGCTTTCCGGGTCGCTCCTTTTGCTGGTGGCGATCCTCTATCTTTTTGCCCATTCCGGCTCTTTTTCCCTTCTCGACTGGCGTCAGTTGCCGTTGGCGCTGCATGAACAAATCTGGCTGTTCCTTGCCTTTCTCGTCGCCTTTGCCGTCAAGACGCCGATGTTCCCGGTGCACACCTGGCTGCCGGACGCGCACGTGGAAGCGCCGACCGGCGGCTCTGTGGCGCTTGCCGCCATCGCGTTGAAGCTGGGCGCCTACGGCTTCCTGCGTTTTTCGCTGCCAATTACGCCCAATGCCGCGCATGAACTCTCCTGGCTCCTGATCGCGCTGTCGCTCATCGCGGTGGTCTATATCGGGCTTGTGGCGCTCGCGCAGACCGACATGAAGAAACTGGTGGCCTATTCCTCCATTTCCCACATGGGCTTCGTGACGCTGGGCTTTTTCATGTTTTCCGCCCTCTCCATCGAGGGGGCGCTGGTGCAGATGATTTCGCAC
>JAITJU010000301.1 GCA_031278735.1 Zoogloeaceae bacterium | reverse complement strand
TCAGGCGGACGCGCCCGGGCATCTGGTGCGCAATCGCGACGCCGGAAAGCAGCGCCGCCAGATCGGCGTTGGCTTTGGCCCCGGCATCGGCGTCACGACGCATCAGGCGACCAGGCGATGCCGATGCACCGCCAGATGCGCGCCCAGACAGGCGACGAATATCGCGCCAGTCCAGGCGTGAGCGCGCATGGCGCCGACGGCGGCGCAGTAGAGCGATGCGCCCAGACCCGCCAACATGCCATATTTGGCGTAGCGGTTGAGGGTGAGAGAGGCTTGCGTGTAATGTCTTTTCCGGCGCGGCGCGGCGCTCTGCTCCGGCGCGTCGGCGGCCAGAAGGTGCCGTGCCGCCGCTTCCGCCGCGGCTTGCGGCAGGCGGCACGGATCATAGAACAGCAGCAGGCTGTCGCTTTTGGGATGCGCTTCCGCGCGGCAGGAAACATCCAGCGCCAGCAGGCGCCTTGCAAGTTCGGGCTGATCGGACGACGCTACGCGCAAACGCATCCGGCCAGGAATGGAAGCGGCAACAGGGTTCATGGTCGGCCTTGAAAAAAGGAAAGGAGAACGCAAGTCTACCGTGAACGCCGGTAATCGATGAGGAGCGGCGCGTGGTCGGAGAAGCGTTTTTCCTTGTACACCCATCCCGTTTCGGCGGACGCGGCGAAATTCGGCGTGGCAATCTGGCAGTCAATGCGCCAGCCGACATTGTTTTCCCGGGCGCGCCCCCGGTTCGACCACCATGTGTAGGCGCTTTCCCCCGCATCGGGATGCAGGCGGCGATAGACGTCCACCCAGCCCAGATCGTCCAGCATACGCGAGAACCAGGCGCGTTCTTCGGGCAGGAAGCCGGAATTCTTTTGGTTGCCTTTCCAGTTTTTCAGGTCGATTTCCTTGTGCGCGATGTTCCAGTCGCCGCACAGCACCATCTCGCGCCCCTCCGCCATGAGCGCCGCCAGATGCGGGAAAAACGCCGCCAGGAAACGAAACTTGGCCGCCTGCCGTTCCGGCGAAGCCGATCCGGAAGGCAGATACAGCGAAATTACCGAAAAATCCGCGAAATCCGCGCGCAGATAACGGCCTTCGGCATCGAATTCAGCGTTGCCGAATCCCCTCGTCAGCGCAAGCGGCGGTTCGCGGCACCACAGCCCCACGCCGCTGTAGCCCTTTCTTTGGGAAAAATGAAAGGCGGCATGATAGCCTTGCGGCGCGGACATGGCGGGCGCCAGGTCATCTTCCTGCGCCTTCAGTTCCTGAAAGGCGATGACATCGGCCTTGCTGCCGCGCAGCCAGTCTTCCACCGCCTTTTTCCATGCAGAACGAATGCCGTTGAGGTTCAGAGAGATTATGCGTAACATTGAGGGGTTTTCCAGATTGACGCGCCGCCTGCCACAATAATGAATTTCCGAATGTCATTCATCGAGTTCGCGGTTGAACAGCGAATTTTGCGCTTTGGCGAATTTACAACCAAAGCCGGGCGGTTGTCGCCTTATTTTTTCAACGCCGGATTGTTCGATCATGGCGATTCCTTGCGCCGCCTGTGCCAATTCTACGTGCAGGCCATCGAAGCCGACGGCCTTTCCTTCGACATGCTCTTTGGCCCCGCCTACAAGGGAATTCCACTGGCGGTCGGCATCGCCATGACCTTTGCCGGGCGGGGGCGCGACCTGCCCTTCGCCTATAACCGCAAGGAAGCCAAGGATCACGGAGAAGGCGGCTTGCTGGTGGGCGCGCCGCTGGCGGGGCGGGTGCTGATCGTCGATGACGTGATCTCCGCGGGAACCTCGGCGCGCGAATCCGTGGAAATCATTCGCGCGGCGGGCGCGTTTCCCGCAGGCGTCGCCATTGCGCTGGATCGCATGGAGCGCGGGCGAGACGCGCGTTCCGCCGCGCAGGAATTCGAGGAAAACCATGATCTGCCGGTCATTGCCGTTGCAAACCTCGATCATTTGTTGGGTTTTTTGCAACACCATCCAGAATTTGCCGCCCATGCCGCCGCCGTGCATGCCTATCGTCAGCACTATGGGAGTTTTGCGTGATGATCCGCCCGCCTGATTTTTGTCTTTTTCTCTTTGGCCTCGTCTTTTTTGGGGGCGTCTTCGCGCCCGCGTTCGCCGCCAATAATGAAAACATCTGCTGCACCGACGAGACGGGGCAACTGGCCTGCGGCGACGTGCTGCCGCCGCAATGCAACGGGCGGGCGCTGAAAATCTACAACCGGCAGGGCATCCTGATCCGCGAGGTCGCCGAGCGGACCGTGCAGAAAAAGGAACCTGTCGTGGAACCGACGGCAAAACAGCAGGAAGAAATCAACCTCCGTCGCGTCCAGGATCGCAAGGATCGCGCCCTCCTGGAAACTTATTCCAGCGTGGCGGACATTGATCGGATGCAGGCGCGCAGCGAGGAGAGCGTCACGCTTGTCATCAAGAACGCCAGCGAACTGATCGCCACCGCGCGCAAACGCAAAAGCGCGCTGGACAGCGAAGCCGAATTCTATGCCAAAAGCAAGCCGCCCGCCGATCTGGCGCGGCAAATCCGCAACGAAGAGAGCACCATCAAGGCGCAAAACGCGCTTCTGGAAGCCAAGCAGAAAGAATTGACGCAAATCCGCGCCAAATACGCCGAAGACCGCCGCCGCTACCTGCAGTTGATGCGGGAAAAGCAAGACTGAACCGCTGCGGCGCTCTGGATCGGCGCATTTTGAGCGGACGGCGATGAAAAGCCGGAGGCGCCCCGGGACGGCATCCCGGAAGATTGCAGGCAAAATTTCTCTTGCGAAAGGATTTACGTATGTTTGAAGCGGCTGAACTTGGTCATGTCATCGACAAGAAAACCTTCAAGGAGGAAGTGACGCGCCTGCGCGCCGCCTTGCTGGAAGCGCAGTTCGAGTTGCGCGAGAAAGGCGATTTCCCGGTCATCATCCTGATCAGCGGCGTCGATGGCGCGGGCAAGAGCGAAACCATCCATGATCTTTACGGCTGGATGGACCCGCGTTATCTTTCCACCCAGACCTTCACCGATCCCAGCGACGAGGAATCCGAGCGGCCTTTCATGTGGCGCTACTGGCGCGCGCTGCCGCCGAAGGGCTGGATTTACGTGTTTTCCGGTTCCTGGTACTCGCTGCCCATTGCCCGGCGCATTTCCGGCGAAATCGATCAGGCGTTCTTCGATCAGCGCATCGACCAGTTCAACCGCTTTGAGGCCATGCTCGCCAACGAAGGGGCGTTGGTGCTGAAATTCTGGTTCCATCTTTCGCGCGAAGGACAGAAAAAACGGCTGCACAGCCTGGAAAAGGACCCGCGCACCGCCTGGCGCGTGACCAAAGAAAGCTGGGAGCGGCTGAA
>JAITJU010000244.1 GCA_031278735.1 Zoogloeaceae bacterium | reverse complement strand
GGAGTCCCATCAGGGGCGAAAGCGTGATGACCGTGTCGAGAATCCACAGGTGCGTGTGCAGGGCGGGCTGCTTTTCCGCATAGATGGCCTGCACCGTGTATTCGGCCTGTTCCTGGTTCCGCTTTTCCTGGAGGGCGCGCACCACTTCGCAGAGCGCGCGGGCCGGCGGGCTTTTGTGCTGGTCGAAGAAGGAGAGGATTTCCGCGTGCAGGCTCTTGTCGTGCAGGTGGCTCTGGACGAAATCCGCCACCTGGCGGCTTTCCCGCAGGGTGGAAAAATAGAAGATCGAACGCTCGATGATGACGTAGAAGGCGAGCAGCAGGCTTGCGCCCATCAGGCAGAAGACGAAATCATGGATGTGGGTGAATGTCATGGGATGATCCTTTGGGTCAATGATCGAGGGAAAAAATGAGCCGCGTGCGGAATTCCTTTTGGGTCTTGCCGATCCAGGCGTCTTCCGGCATTGCGGCGAAACGCGCGTTTTCCACGGCTTTCAGCGCCGCCTGATCCAGGAGGGGATGGCCGGAGGAGACGACCACTTCCGCCTCGCGCGTCCTGCCGGAGCGATCCAGCACGTAGCGCACTTCCACCGTGCCGGTCATGCCCAGGTCGCGGGCCGCGGCGGGATAGCGCTTCCCCTTCTCGATGAGGGCGCGCACTTCCCGGGTGAAATGGCCTTCCGCGGCGCTGTTGTTCTTTTTTGCTTCGGGCGGCGGCAGGGTGTTGGCCGTCGCGTCGACGGGAAGTTCGGGGAGCGTGACCGACGCGGGCGGCGCTTCGGCGGGCGCTGGGGAGACTTCCGTCGGCGTGACGGCGGCGGGAGGCTCCGGTCGCGGTTGGGGCGCAGGCTTTTCCCTGGGCGGCGGCGGTTCCAGCCTGGGCGGTTCCGGTTCCGTCTCCGGTTCGGGTTCCGGCTCCGGTTCGGGCGGCGCGTCCAGCAGGATGACGGACATCGGCGCCGCGGGCGGCTCGTGGCGTATCTGGACGTTTTGGATGGAAAGCCAGATCAGGCCTCCCAGGATCGCCGCGCCCAGGCGCGCGACCCATTCGCGCCACTCGACGGGCGCGGTCGTCCGCGGAGGGAGGGCAAGCGCAAGCGCCGTCATTTCCGGTTGGCGGCCACGGCAATCGCGGTGATCCCGGCGGACTTGGCGGCGTCCATGGCGTCTACCATGGCCTGCACCGAGGCTTCCCGGTCGCTGTTGATGACGATGTCGGTTTCCGGGTTTTCCCGCTTCAGGACAGCCAGTGCGGTTTTCAGGCTGGCGAGCGTATGATCCGCTCCGTCCAGCTGGAAGGCGCCGACGCTGGAAATCGAGATGAGCGCGTGTTTTCGCACCTCGAATCGCTCCGGCGCCGAGGTGCCGGGCAGACTGGTCTTGAACCCCAGCGCCGGAATGACGTGCAGGCTGATGAGCACGAAAAACACCAGCAGGAACATCATGACGTCGATCATGGGGATGATCTCGATGCGCGCCTTCCGGCGCGGTTCGTCTTCCCAAAGCAACATGGCGAATCCTTTCCTTCATGCGGTTCCCGGCATTGTTCCGGGAAGTTGAAAATCCGTCGTTTCGACGGCTGACGACCGGGCGCGGCGCTCCTCAGAACTGGAAATCCGGTCGGGTCTTGCCGAGGGGTGTCCGATCCACGTAGATGCCGGGCAGATCCGCCGTCCGTTCCAGTTGCGCGAGCAAGGCGTCGATGGCCTCCGGGATGGCTTCCGCCGGGGCGTTTTCCAGCGCCAGACCGGGTTCGGCGAGCGGCGAGCGCGCGCGCACGATGTCGGGAATGGGCGTTGATTCTCCTTTCCGGATGTCCACGAACACGTAGGCGCTCCTCGCGTCCGCCACCACCTGCCGGTCGGCGGCGCGCCAGAAGAGGTAGCGGCGCTGTGTGCTCGTGGCGCCGACCGAGAGCGTCCAGCTCAGGACGTGCAGGCGGTCGTCGGCGAAGGCGGGGCGCAGGTAGTCGACCGTGTGGTTGCGCACCATCCATGTCCGGCCTTCGGCCATGAAGCGGCGGATGCCCCAGCCGGCGACCGAGGAATGCGCGATGGACGCTTCCTGTATCCAGTGGAGATAGGCAAGGTTGTTCACATGGCGGTTGGCGTCGATGGCCCAGCCGGGAACGGTGAGGGAGGCAAGGTAGATGCGGGTCATGGCGAAAACGGCTCGGAGGTCTGGCGGGGCGCGGCAAGGGAGACGCCGTGCAGGGAGGTGTGTCCCAGGGGCGTCACCCGGTATCCATCGACCTCGCGGCGCATGGGGTGGGCGAAGGCGCCGTGCGAAATGGGCAGGACGGGCAGTTCCGCCGCCAGGATGCCTTCCATTTCCCGGTAGATGGCGGCGCGTTTTTTCGCGTCCTGCTCGTAGCGTCCCTTTTCCAGCAGCGCCTCGAAACCGGCGTGGCACCAGCGGCTCAGGCTGCCCTCGCGGATGGCGCAGGAAAGCAGGGGCGTCAGAAAATTGTCCGGGTCGCCGTTATCCGAACTCCAGCCCAGGGAAACCACCTGGTGCTCGCCCGCGTGGGCGCGGCGGATGTAATCGCCCCATTCGTAGGTAACGATCTTCGCCTTGATGCCGACCTTCGCCCAGTCCGCCTGGATCATCTCGGCGAACTTGCGCCCGTCCGGGTTGTAGGAGCGCGCAATCGGCATGGCCCAGAGTTCGATCTCGAAACCCGGAGGAACCCCCGCCTTTTTGAGGAGCGCCCTTGCCGTTTCCGGATCGTGGGCAATGCCCTTGCGTTTTTCGTCATGGCCCAGCGTAAACGGCGGCAACATGCCGACGGCCTCGCGCGCGGACCCCTGGAAGACCGAACGGAAGAGCGCCTTCCGGTTGATCGCCAGCGACAGGGCGCGGCGGACATCCGCGTTGTCCAGCGGCTTTTTTCGGGTGTTAAAGGCGAGAAAGCCGGTGGAAATCCCCGTCGTCTCCATGAGCTTCAGGCGCGGGTCGGCCTTGACGAGGGCGATTTCCTGAGGCTTGGGCGAGATGGAAAGATGGCATTCTCCCGTCCGCAGTTTTTGCAGGCGCGTCGCCGAATCCCGCACGATGGCGTAGACGAGCCGGTCGAGGCGGGCGCGTCCCGCGTAGTAGTCGGGATGCGCCTCGTAGCGAATCTGGGCGTCCTTCTCGTAGCGGCGAAAGCGGAACGGGCCGGTGCCGATGGGCTTGACGTTGATGTCGGCGAGGCGTCCGGCACGGATCAGTTGTTCGGCGTATTCGGCGGAAATGATGATGGAAACGGGCATCGCCAGGTTGGCGAGAAACGCCGCGTCCGGTTTTTCGAGGGTGACGCGCACCGTGAGCGGATCGATCTTCTCCACGCGCGCGATGTTGGCCGCGTAGGTCTTGGTATAGGGGTACTCGCTCCAGCCGTAGGCCAGGTTGAAGGGGTGATCCTTGCGGCGCAGGCGATCGAGCGAAAGAATCACGTCATCGGCGTTCAGTTCCCGCGAGGGCTTGAAATAGTCCGTCTGGTGCCATTTCACTCCGGGGCGCAGGTGAAACGTGAACTGACGCCCGTCCCGGGACGCTTCCCAGGCGCGCGCCAGCTCCGGCGCGACGGAAACGCCGTCCGGAGCGAAGCCCAGGAGCCTGCCGTAGAGCGGATCGGTGACGGCGTTGAAGGACGAGAGCGTGAAGCTCCTTGCCGAATCGAACCCTTCTGGGCTGGCCTCGAAGCAGAAAACGAAGGCGCCGCCGCCCTGCCGGGCCGACGCCGCGGGAACGGCAAGCGCGAGCGACCCCAGGCAGAGGGCCGCGCCGCGCAGGACGCGATGGAATTTGCGTTGCAATGCCATTGAACCGGACTCCATGATGAAAAAGCCGTTCCCCGGATCGGCGGGAATCAGAACTTGCCGTTGAAGGTGAGGAAGGCCTGGCGGGGCGCGCCTTCCTCCGTGGTCGGGAACGTGCCGTTGGGATCGTTCAGCACGTAGCCGTTGGTGCCCAACGGGCCAAAATAATGCTTGTCGAGGATGTTGGTCACGTTCAGCTGCACACTTGCTTCCGAGAAGCCCAGGGCGTTCTTTTGCCGGTAGCCCGCGCCAAGGTTCCAGACCCAGAAGGAAGGCACGCTGGCGTCGTTCGAATAGGTGTAATGGCGCTTGTCGGTGAACTTGCCGCCCAGCCGGGCAAACCAGACGCCCGTGTCGTAGCCGATTTCGGTGTTGAAGAGCAGCCTGGGCAGGTCGACCACCCGCTTGTCGCGGATGCGCTGGACGACGCCATTGTCCGTGTAATCGGATTTGTAGCGGGTGTCATTGTAGGCCAGGGCGTTGAACCAGGTCCAGTGGCGGGCAGGGCTCCAGGAGAGGGCGGCCTCAAACCCCTTCGATTCGACCTTGCCGACATTGGCCAGCGTACTGGGGCACTGGCTGAGCTGGATGCATTGGGCGACCACTTGCAGGCGATCCTTGAACTCCGTGAAGAAGAGCGCGGCGGAAGCCTTCAGGCCGGGCGTGTTGTAACGGTAGCCCACTTCGTAGGTCTTCGAGGTTTCCGGTTCCAGATCCGTCGCGTCGAAAACGGCCTGCGTGACCATGAACGGCCCCCAGGCGCCCGCTGTGAAGGCGCGCATGTTCTCGGCATAGGCGGCGAATATCTCGTTACGCTCGTTCAACTGGTAATTCACGCCAAGCTGCGGCAGAAAGGATTTCGAGGCGGTGACGGAACCCTCGGCGCGAGCGCCGACTTTCGTCTCGCCGTCGCTTTTCACGTGCAGGGACTTGAAGCCGAGTGTCACCTTGCCCGCGCCTTCCAGGAAGGCAATGGTGTCCTGTAAATAGAACTGCTGGGTCTTGGTGACGAAATCCTGCCTGTTCATGGTCGCGAAGGGGCGCGAGGCGTAGGAAAGCCCGTCTCCCGGATGATCGGCGTCGTAGAGCGCTTGTTTCCAATCGTGGTTCGTTTGCTCGAACCAGACGCCCGTCTTGATTTCATGGTTGTCGAACCGCCAGGTCAAGTCCGAGGTGAGGCCATAGCGTTCCGTGTGATAGGTGCGGGCGAGGGCGGAAAAGGGCGTTCCCGATGGCGAAGGGATACTCAGGAGCGCCCACCACTGGCCTTCGGCGTGGCTGTGCTGGCCGTAGATGCCGGTCTTCAGGCGCAGGTTTCCGTCTCCGTCGAGCGCCAGATCCGCCGAGCCGCCCAGAAGACCATCCGTGCGCAGGGTGGTGCTCGTCCAATAGGCGTCGTCCCAGTTCTTGACGTTTCCGGTATAGATGCCGTTTGCCGCGTTGAGGGCGCGCTCCCAGTCGGGATAGTAATTGTCCCAGCCCCAGCCTAATCGACGCACCATTTCCTTGGAAATTTCATGGTAATCGGTTTCGCGCCGGTCGGAATAATTGAGGAAGAGATTGAAGCGGTTCAGGCCGGAAATATTGACCAGCTTGCCCGTAAACTGGTTCAGCCAGCTTTTGCCGCCGCCTTTCCAGTTGTCACCTTCCTGGCGCAGGGCGCTGACGTACGCCTTGGTGCTCCCCCCGGAAGCGAATTGCCCCGTATCGAGGCGGGCATAGAGACGGCGAATGTTGTCTTCGCCCAGGGTGAGTCCGGCGCGGGCGCTGAAGGTGTTTTCCGGATCGTCCGAATGAAACGAGACCGTGCCGCCCAGGTTGCTGGTCGAGGGTGTTCCCAAGGCGCCCGCGCCTTGCGAGAGGGTGACGCGCCCGATGTTCTCCGCGATGATCGCCCGACCGATGCTCAGGCCGTTGTGGGCGGCATAGGCGGAATCGCCCAGGGGGATGTCGTCGAGCGTGTAGCCCAGGTATTGCTGGGTGAAGCCGCGCACCGTGAGCCGGGACGACCACTCGTTGGCGCCCAGCGGATCGGCGGACTGAAAGTGCACGCCGGGGAGCTTTTCCAATACCTTGGTGGGATTGGCGCCGGGCACGGCTTTTTGCAGATCCTCCCTGGTGATGTTCTGCACCTGCCGCACCTCGCCCTGGCCGAACACGGAAATGTCCTCCGTCTGCACGGCGTCCTCCGCTTCCTGGGCGCAGACGGGATGCGCGAATCCGATGAGCGTCATGGCGTAGAAAAGCGGTCTGAAACGAAGGTTCTGCATGGTCTGGCTCCTTGTGGAGGTGGGTGAAGATGAATGCGGGGGAATGAAAATCAGGGGATTCCCGTTTTTCCGGGTCACGCCTGGAAGACGAACTTGGTGTTCAGGTAGGCGTCGAAGGTTTCGCTGCCGCCCTCGCTGCCCACGCCGCTTTCCTTGACGCCGCCAAAGGGAATCTCGGCGAGGACGCTCGCCTGGTTGATGAAGACCATCCCGGCTTCCAGCGCGTCGGCCAGCCGGTTGGCGGTTCCCAGCGCCGTGGTGAACACATAGGCGGCAAGGCCGTAGGGAAGCGCGTTGGCGCGGGCGATGACCTCCTCCGTACCGGAAAAGCGCAGGATGGGCGCGACCGGGCCGAACGGCTCCTCGTTCAGGACGCGGGCTTCCTCCGGCACGTCGACGAGCGCCGTGGGCGCGTAAAAGTAACCGGGTCCGGGCAACGCCTGCCCGCCCGCCTCAAGCTTCGCGCCGCGCGCGATGGCGTCCTCGACCAGGGCAGCCACGGCGTCGCGCCGCCGGGCGCTGTGGAGCGGCCCCATCTGCGTTCCCGCTTCCAGGCCGTTGCCGACCCGGATGGAACGGAAGACCGCCAGGAAACGCTCCAGAAAACGCGCGAAGACGCTTTCATGAACGTAGAAGCGCGACGGCGCGATGCAGATCTGCCCCGCGTTGCGCAGCTTGAAGCGGGCGAGGAATTCGGCGGCGCGCTCCACGTCCGCGTCGGGAAAGACGATGGCCGGAGCGTGACCGCCCAGTTCCAGACTGACGCGCTTCAGGGTCGCGCCCGCGCGGGCGGCGAGCGCGCGCCCGACCGGAACCGAGCCGGTCAGGGAAATCTTGCGCACGGCGGACGCGGCAATCAGGAATTCCGCCACTTCGCCAGGAACGCCCCAGACGATATTGAGCGCGCCGGGCGGCAATCCCGCGTCATGGAAGATGCGCGCCAGCGCCGTCACCGCGCTGGGGCTTTCTTCCGGCCCCTTGAGGATCAGCGTGCAGCCCGCTCCCAGGGCGGCGGCGATCTTGCGGATCGCCTGGTTGAACGGGAAATTCCAGGGCGTAAACGCCGCGCAGACGACGACCGGCTCGCGCAGGACGAGTTGGCGGACGCCGGGACGGCGCGGCGGAATCACCCGGCCATAGACGCGCCGTCCTTCCTCGGCATGCCATTCGGCATGGTCGGCGCAGCCCGTGACTTCCTCCACGGCTTCCGCCAGGGGCTTGCCCTGATCCAGGGTGATGTTGCGGCCAATCGAGCGGGCGCGCTCGCGCGTGAGCGCGGCGGCACGGTAGAGGATGCGCGCGCGCTCGGTGGGCGAGGTTTGCCGCCAGACGGGAAAC
>JAITJU010000223.1 GCA_031278735.1 Zoogloeaceae bacterium | reverse complement strand
TAACTGCATATTCTTTTTTAGCCAAATCATAAGCGTTAACATAGCTTGTTCTTCGACCCGCAAGGCTGACATGTACCAATACAACTCCGATGATCTGGCGTTGATCCGCGAACGGGCGGCGCAATTCCGCGAACAGACGGCGCGATGGCGTTCCGGCGCTTTGAGCGATGACGCGTTTCGCCCCTTGCGTCTGCAAAACGGGTTGTATGTGCAGCGTCACGCGCCCATGCTGCGCGTGGCCGTGCCTTACGGCATGATTTCCGCCCGCCAGTTGCGCGGGCTGGCGAGCATTTCCCGGCGTTATGACAAAGGCTACGGGCATTTCACCACGCGCCACAACCTGCAACTCAACTGGGTGCGCATCGAGGACGCGCCGGATATTCTCGACGAACTGGCCGAAGTGGAGATGCATTCCATTCAGACTTCCGGCAACTGCATCCGCAACGTAACGACCGATCCTTTTGCCGGCATCGCGCCGGACGAGGCCATCGACCCGCGTCCGCTGGCGGAAATCCTGCGGCAATGGAGCGCCATGCACCCGGAATTTGCCTTCCTGCCGCGCAAATTCAAGATCGCCATTTCCGGCAGCGCGTCGGATCGCACCCTGGGCTGGTACCACGATGTCGGCCTGCGCCTGGACAGCAAGGGCGGCGGGCAGCCCGCCGAATTTTCCGTCATCGCGGGCGGCGGCCTGGGGCGTACGCCGCTGCGCGGTCAAGTCATCCGGCAACATCTGCCCTGGCGGCATGTGCTCAGTTATCTGGAAGCCGTCATTCGCATTTTCAACCTGCATGGCCGCCGCGACAATCCCTACAAGGCGCGTCTGAAAATTCTCGTGCAGCGTCTGGGTCTGGCGGAATTCTCCCGTCAGGTAGAAGCCGAATGGGCGCACCTGAAAGACGGCCCCGCCACGCTGACGGAGGAAAAATACCAGCGCGTCGCCGCGCATTTCCATCCGCCTGCCTACAAGTCCTTTCCGGCGGGCGGGACGCAACCGGTCGCGTCCGCGCATCCCGAATTCGCCCGCTGGCTCGCGCGCGCCGCGCATCCGCACAAAATGCCGGGTTACGCCGCCGTCACGCTGTCGCTGAAAGCGCCGGGACAAGCGCCTGGCGACATCACGGCAAAACAGATGGAAAGTGTCGCGGCGCTGGCGGACGATTTCAGTTTTGGCGAAGCGCGCGTTACGCACGAACAGAATCTGGTGCTGGCCGACGTGGAGCAGGAACGCCTGTTCGAACTCTGGCAGGCGGCGCGGAAAGACGCGCTGGCGACGCCCAGCGTGGGACTGTTGACCGACATGATTTGCTGCCCCGGCGGCGATTTTTGCGACCTGGCCAATGCCCGTTCCGTCGCCGTCGCCAGCGCCATCCAGACGCGCTTTGCCGACCTGGAAACGCTGTTCGACCTGGGCGAAATTTCTCTCAACATATCCGGCTGCATCAACGCCTGCGGGCATCACCATGTCGGCAACATCGGCATTCTCGGCGTGGATCGGCAAGGCGAGGAGTATTACCAGATCACCCTGGGCGGACGTCAGGGCAACGCGGCGCGCGTCGGCAAGGTCATCGGCCCTGCCGTGCCCGCCGCCCGCGTCGCCGACGTCGTGACCAATATTCTCGCGCTTTACCGCCGCGAACGCCGCCCGCGAGAGACTTTTCTGCATACTTTCGAGCGTATCGGCAGCGCCCCTTTCAAATCCTGTCTGCGCGCCGACGCCGCGGCGGAAAAACGCGCGGAGATCGTTGCATGAGCGTCTTGATCCGGGAATCCGCCGCGAATTTTCATCTCGTTTCCGATGACCCTTGGCGCATCGCGCCGAAAACGGAGGCCGTGTCCGGCCTGCCGGATGGCGCGTGGCTGTATCCGCTCGCCGTCTGGAAAAAAGAGGCAAAAGTCATTTACGCCCGCCAGCAGCGTTTTGGTTTGTGGCTTGCGCCGGATACGCCAGTCATTGCCCTGGAAACGCTGCGGGAAGACCTTGCCAACTTTTCCGTCATCGCGCTCGATTTTCCCGTTTTCACCGATGGCCGCGCCTACAGCCTCGCCGGCCTGTTGCGCGCGCGTTTGGGCTATCAGGGCGAACTGCGCGCCGTGGGCAACGTGCTGCGCGACCAACTCCTTTTCACGCGCCGCATGGGGTTCGACGCCTGGGCGCTGGACGAAAGCGCCGAGGAGGCGCTCGCCTATTTGCGGAACCTGAGTCAAAGCCGCATGATGCGTCATCCGTATCAGTGACCGGGCGCCGGGCGTCCGCAATGCATGCGGCGGCAGAGCCGCCGGTAATTTTCCGCCCAGGCGCGGGGAGGAGGGTAAGCAGGGTTTTGCGCGTTTTCAGGGGCGGCGCGATTGTCCTGATTGCCTCTTGTCCGGCGTTGGCGTATCGAAAGAACCGCATGTTGTGCAAAAATGCCCGGAACGAGACGGCTGTCGTTTGCCGCCTTTATCTCTCAACCGTCGCAAGTCGCTTTTGCGATGATTCGCCAGAAACCGGAAAATGAACCATTCTTTTACGCTCTTGCCGCAAGAGAACCCGCCGCAAAAAAATCCGTCCGCGCATCCGCCGCTCACGCCGGAACTGCTGCAAACGCTGGCCGACAAGGTCGCCGCCGTCGAGGAGGAACTGCGCCGCATCGTCGACGCCTACACGCCGGTCGCCTTCGCCAGCAGTATGGGCGCGGAAGACATGGCGCTGATGGATTTGATCCTGAAGCGCGCGCTGCCCATTCGCATCTTTACGCTGGATACTGGACGCCTGCCCCCGGAAACCTACGACTTGCTGGCCGCCGCCGAACGGCATTACGACACGCGTTTTGAAGTTTTTTATCCCGAACGCGCGCCGCTGGAAAACTTCGTTCGCGCTTACGGCATCAACGCCTTTTATGCCTCCGTGGAAGCGCGGCGCCAGTGCTGTCATATCCGCAAGGTTGAACCGTTGCGGCGCGCCCTGATCGGCTGCAAGGCCTGGATTACCGGCATGCGCGCCCGGCAATCCAGTACGCGCAAAGGGCTGGCGCGGCAGGAATTCGACGCGGATCATTCTCTGGAAAAATTCAATCCGCTGGCGGATTGGCGCGAAAGGGAAGTCTGGGCGTATATCCGCAGCCGGAATGTTCCCTATAATCCGCTGCATGATCGCTTCTATCCCAGCATCGGCTGCGCGCCCTGCACCCGCGCGCTGGCGGTCGGGGAAGATGTCCGCGCCGGCCGCTGGTGGTGGGAGGCGGCGGAAACGAAGGAATGCGGACTACATGTTCGGGGATGAAAAAGCGGACAACCTGAAAATCAGGCGAACAGATTCAAAAAATCCGTTCAAGAACGTCTGAAAGAGGGGCGCGCGCGTCGAGGCATTCTGTTCTTCGTCTTTCTGTTTCACAGCTTCCGTATTTCTTCTTGCAGCATCCTGTCTTTTTCCATCACCTTTTCCGCCATTGCCAGCTTGTGCGCCTTCAGTTTTTCCGCGAGCGCGTCATCCGAGAGCGCCAGGATTTGCGCGGCGAGAATGGCGGCGTTTTGCGCGCCGTCAATGGCAACGGCGGCAACGGGAATGCCCGGCGGCATCTGCACGATGGACAGCAAGCTGTCCAGGCCATCGAGCGTGGCGGCGCTGATCGGCAGACCGATGACGGGCAGCGTCGTGTATGCGGCGATGATGCCGCCCAGATGCGCCGCCTTGCCCGCCGCCGCGAGGATGACGCCGAAACCGGCGTCCGCCGCGCCGCGGGCAAACGCTTCCGCCTGCGCGGGCGTGCGATGCGCCGAGATGACGTGTGCTTCAAAAGGAATGCCGAACGCCTTCAGTTGCTTGATTGCGCCCGACGCCACGGGCAGGTCGCTGTCCGACCCCATGATGACGGCAACCTTGCGCGTCATTGTCCGATCTCCCGTTCCGCCGCCTCTATGGTGTTCGCCAGCAGCATGGCGATGGTCATTGGCCCGACGCCGCCAGGCACTGGCGTAATGAGCGCGGCGACCGCCTTCGCCGCGTCGAAATCCACGTCGCCGCAGAGTTTGCCGCCTTCTTCCGGCGGCAGGCGGTTGATGCCCACGTCGATCACCACCGCGCCGGGCTTGACCATGTTCCCGGTCACGAAGCGCGGCTTGCCCACGGCGGCGACGAGGATGTCGGCGCGGCGGGTGTGGGCGGCAAGATCGCGCGTCTTCGAGTTGCACACCGTCACCGTCGCGCCCGCATTGATGAGGAGAAGCGACATGGGCTTGCCGACGATATTGGAACGCCCGATGACCACGGCTTCCTTGCCCGCAAGATCAACCTGTCCATGCGCCAGCATTTTCATCACGCCATAGGGCGTACAGGGAATGAAACGCGGCTTGCCCTGCGCCAGCGCGCCGACGTTTTCGGCGTGAAAGCCATCCACGTCCTTTGTCGGCGCGATCGCTTCCAGCACGGCGGCCTCATCGAAATGGGCGGGCAGGGGGAGTTGCACCAGAATGCCATGCACCTCCGGGTTGACGTTCAGTGCGGCAATTTTTTCCAGCACCACGGCAGGCGCGACCGTCGCCGGATAGACCAATTTTTCGGAATGAAGCCCCGCTTCTTCGCAAGCCTTGACCTTGTTGTTTACATACACTTGCGAGGCCGCGTCCTCACCCACCAGAATCACGGCCAGACCGGGGCGGCGCCCGCGAGCGCCCAAAGCGGCAACCCGATCCCTGAAACCGGCGCGCAAGGCCAGCGCCAGCGCCTTGCCATCAAGAATTTGAGCGGTCATGATTATGCGAATCCCCATGAGGAAAGGCGGGAATTCTAACAGAATCCCCCGCTTATCGGTGTTTGCCGCGTCAGACACGCAGGGCAATCGCATGAATGCCATATGCAATGGAAGTGACCGTGGCAGGGAGGAAAAGCTTCTGGCAAGGGAGGGTCAAAAGAGGTTTGCAGCGATGGAACTGGCGGCAAAGGCGGGTCTGAAGGCCGCCAACCTCTCTTTCTGGAGGTGTTTCGCTCGTACGGTAACCAGGCAAACAACCAGGCGCAATGACAAATGTATTCATGCGATTGCCCTGGTCAGACACGATGGACGTGCTTGCCGTCATTGGCAATCGTCAAACGCGGTGGCGCGGGCAAGACCGTGGTTTTGCCCAGTTGCCGGATCGCGTTGAACGAATTTTTGCCCGGAACGCGGCGGCGACCGCGCGCAGGCTACGCTTGCGGATTCCGGGCGTCCGCCAGGTTCATGACCACCCGGCGAAATTCGAGGGGCGATTTGCTGTAGGGAATGCCGACGCGATTGCCGCCGATCCCCTGCACGACCACCGTTCCGAAGTTGAAAATCCTGCCGATGACGCCCTGGTCGAGCTGGATCGATTCAAGCTTTGTCAAAGGCAGGTCGACGGACGCCCGGCGGATGAATCCGGCCTTGCCGATGATTTTCTTGTTCGTCACGGCAAGTTTCGTCGTGAGAACATTGATGATCGCAATGACAATCAGGAGGATCGGAAGAACGATCGTCATGATGGTCAGGATTGCGAACAGAAAAAACCAGAACTGGCTCAACCAGCTGATCGTTGCCTCGGATTCAACGGCTTCCCCGGCAATCAGCGAATTTTGGACATACTGCCCCATGTCATGCTCCTTTGAAGATCGATGGAAAATGCTGCCGGGCGATCTTAAAGGACTTCAGCGATTTTGTCACTTATAGGACGTGGCCTTATAGAGAGTGTTCTTATTGGACGTGGCCTGATCGCGCGTGAACTCATAGCATCCTTTTCCTTTGGGGGAAAGAGATGCCAATCGATCCGAAAATTCTGTTCGGTTTGCGTCTGATCGAGATCAGAAAACGCAGAGCCTGGTCTCAGGAACGTCTGGCGCTGGAAAGCGGGCTGGCGCGCAGCTATCTTGGGGGCGTCGAGCGCGGGCAGCGCAATATTGCGCTCCTCAACATCCACAAACTGGCCGAGGCGCTGGAAGTTCCTCCGTCCGTCCTGATGGAAGCGCCGGAGACATGCCCCAAACGCTGAAAGCCCCTGAAGGCGTTAGAGGCTCGCCGTGACGCGCAAGATCATCCCTCCCCGGAAACAGGGCATCACAAGACGACGACCGTCCCCGCGCTTCCATTGACCCGCACCCGTGTTCCGCTCGGCAGCAGTTGCGTGGCGTTGCGCACGGCCATGA
>JAITJU010000212.1 GCA_031278735.1 Zoogloeaceae bacterium | reverse complement strand
TGTTCGGCTTCCCGCCCCGACGCCCCGAGCGCAAACCCGCTGCCCCATCGCGCTCCAGACGCCGCAACAATCTTCGGACTTGCCGGGACGACAACCCCAATGAACGCGACGCATCCACCTGGCTCAATTCACCATGCCTCAACCGCTCCAGCACGCCAAACCGTTCTACCTCCCGCTCGCTCAAGCCAATCTCCTTCTGTTCCATGTCCGTTTCCTCCTGAAGCCGACATTCCTGCTTTGCACAGACCGGATATTTCTGCTTAGGATTAACAGTGATTGTTTTGAACTTGACAAGACTTCATCTCTCAATGTGTAATCGCACATTTTTTCAAAGATTGAAGGAAAGACGATGAAACGCACCTATCAACCCTCCGTTGTCCACCGCAAGCGGACACATGGTTTTCTGGTCAGGATGCGCACCAAGGGCGGACGCAAGGTCATTGCCAGTCGCCGCGCCAAGGGGCGGCGGCGGTTGGGCGTCTGATTCGGGGCGCATTTCGCCGTTGGCGCGCGTTCATGACCGCATCGTTTTCCGCGCCGCCGCGTTCGCCTGAATCTGCCGTCGCGCACGCTTTCCCGCGCCATTGTCGGCTGACCCGATCCGATGAATATTCTGCCGTTTTTGCTTTCCGGCGCGTCTTGCGCGGCGCGTATTTTTCGCTGCATTATGGCGAACGCCGTCCGCCGGGCGCGTCAGCGCGTCTGGGGCTGGTCATGGGCAAGAAGTTCATGCGCCGCGCAGTGGGACGCAATTGCCTCAAACGTCTGGCGCGTGAAGCTTTCCGGCATGCGCAGCCGCAATTGCCCGCCTGCGATCTGGTGTTGCGACTCTTTGTCAAAATGAAGAAGCCGGACCGTCAGATGCGTCAGACGTTGGCGCTGGAAGTCCGGCAGTTGCTGGCAAAAATCGGATCGAGGCTTGATCGGCAAGGCGGAGAGAACCCGCCGGATGCGTAGGCTTGTCCTTTTCTTTCTGCGCGTCTATCAATACGCGTTCCGTCCTTTTTTGGGGCAGAATTGTCGTTTTCATCCCAGTTGTTCCGAATATGCGCGGCAGGCCGTGCAAAAATACGGTGTTCCGCGAGGCGGCTGGCTGGCCATCAAACGGTTGGCGCGTTGTCACCCCTGGAACCCCGGCGGGGTTGATCCCGTCCCCTGATTTTTTGAAAGTTGTTCATGGATATTCGACGTTTGGCGCTGTTGTTCGTTTTCATGTTTTCCCTGATGACGCTTTGGTCGGCTTGGCAGCGCGAGCAGAATCCGCCCGCGGCAGCGCCACCACCTGCCGCCGCCAATGCCTCCAGCATACCAGCCGCGTCGACGTCCTCCGCGTCCTCCGCGCCCGCGTCTGCCGACGCGCAGATTCCACAGCCAAGCAGCGTCCTGCAACAGGCCGCCGCCGCGCGGTTGCGCGAGGAAGACGCCCGGCTTGCCGCGCCGCTGGATGCGCCGCCCGCCGAAAGCCTCTTTGTCGAAACCGACCTTGCCCGCGTGGAAATCTCTACCCTGGGCGGCGATCTGGTGTGGCTGGAATTGCAGCGTTTTCGCGCCCAGGATGACAAGAGCAAGCGCTTCACGCTCTTTGACGACAAACACCGCTACGCCGCCCAAAGCGGGCTGATCGGCGATGGAATGCCCAATCACCTGACCTCCCTGACGCCAATCCCCGGCCCGCGCGCGCTGGCCGAGGGCGAGGATACGCTGGAAGTGCGGCTGGCCGCGCCGGAAGCGAATGGCGTGCGTGCGACCAAGGTCTTTACCTTTCACCGCAATTCCTATCTCATCGATGTCGCCTGGGAAATCGAAAACGCCAGCGCCGCGCCCGTGCAGGCGGAAGCCTACTTCCAGTTGCAGCGCGACGACGCGGCGCCTGTCGGCGACTCCTTCATGCTCGCCACTTTTTATGGCGTGGCGGTGTATACCGAGGCTGAAAAATACCAGAAGGTGTCCTACAAGGAAGTCGCCGAAAACGAGGCCAGATTCACCGGAAAAACGGAAAACAACGGCTGGCTGGCAATGGTGCAGCATTATTTCGTCAGCGCCTGGGCGCCGCAGGGCGACACCCTGCGCGAGTTCTACATGCGCCGGTTGGGCGACGCCAGCAGCAATCTTTTCGCGGCGGGCGTGATGCTGCCCGCAGCGGTCGTCGCTCCCGGCGAAACGCGCCGCGTCAGCATGCCGCTGTTTGCGGGGCCGCAGGAACAGGCGGCGTTGAAACAGGTCGCGCCGGGTCTGGAGCTGGTGGTAGATTATGGCCGACTGCACATCATCGCCGCGCCGATTTTCTGGGTGCTGGAATTCATCAATACCCTGATCGGCAATTGGGGCTGGTCGATTGTCGTGCTCACCATCCTCATCAAGCTGTTGTTTTATCCGCTTTCCGCGACTTCCTACAAGTCCATGGCGAAAATGCGGACGCTGACGCCCAAGCTGATGCAGCTGAAGGAACGCCACGGCAGCGACAAGGCGCGACTGAACCAGGAAATGATGAAGCTCTATCAGTCGGAAAAAGTGAATCCCCTGGGCGGCTGTCTGCCCATACTTGTGCAGATTCCCGTATTCATCGCGCTCTACTGGGTGCTCCTGGGCGCGGTGGAAATGCGCGACGCGCCCTGGATTTTCTGGATCAAGGATCTTTCCGCCGCCGACCCCTACTATGTGCTGCCCATCATCATGATGATCTCCATGTTCATCCAGACGCGGCTGAACCCGACGCCGCCCGATCCCATTCAGGCCAAGATGATGCTCATCATGCCGCTGGTTTTCGGCGTCATGTTCTTCTTCTTCCCCGCCGGACTGGTGCTCTACTGGGTGGTGAACAACATCCTTTCCATCGCCCAGCAGTGGCAGATCAACTGGATGCTGGAAAAAGGCGGCGTCAAAAAGGCGGCCAACGACCCTGTCATCAAGAAGTGAACGCCGCGCCTTTGTGAAAGGGCGTCAGGCGCAAGATGGGAAAATGAAGGCCGCAATGGCCTCCAGCACGGCATCGGGGTGTTGCAGGTGCGGCGAATGGCCGCATTGCGGCACCACCAGGCGCTTCGTCTGCGGCGCTTTTCGCGCGATGCCGTCGATTTGCTCAAGCGTCGCGTATTCGTCCGCGTCGCCCTGAATGGCCAATAGGGGGCAGGTAATGCGTTCCAGTTCCGCTTCGATGCGCCAGTCGCGATAGGCGGGGTCAAGCCAGATGTCGCACCAGCCGTAAAACGCGCCGTCTACATCCTGGTGGTGACGCGCAAGCCGCGCGCGCAGGTCGCC
>JAITJU010000154.1 GCA_031278735.1 Zoogloeaceae bacterium | reverse complement strand
CATGTCGTTGACGGCGCCAGCGCCGCGCGCGACGAACAACGCGCGGAAGTCAATCGTGTGCTTGCCGAAATCGGCGCGGGCGCCGCGCCGCAGGTGCTCATTTGGAACAAGGCGGATTTGACGGGCATTCCCCCCGCGATGGAACGGGATGACTATGGTAGAATCCGCTGCGTTAAATTGAGCGCGCGCACGGGCGCGGGTTTGCCCTTGCTGCGCGCGGCGTTGGGCGAATACGCTCGGGGCGGGAGCGCTATGCCGAACGCGCCGCCTTGTAAATTCTGAAATCTATAACGGAAAACTCCACACATGACACTTACTGGCTTGGTCGGCATTCTTATGTCCGCGAATGGTCCGAAATGGGGCGATAACGGCGGGGGGCGGCGTCCGCCCAACCCGCCCGATTTTGATGAACTCTGGGAAGAATTCAAGGATTGGCTCGGCCTTTCCTCCTCCGGCAAAGGCGGGGGAAACCGGCGCGGCGGCGGCAACGGCGGCGGCCAGGAAAGCGCGCCGATGAAAATGCGTCCGCGCACACTGGCTTCCATCGTGGCCGGTCTTGTGCTGGTGGCGTGGTCGGCTTCCGGCATCTATATTGTCGACGCCTCGCAGCGCGGCATGGTGCTGCGTTTCGGCAAGTACGCGGAGACCACGCAGCCCGGCCTGCAATGGCGTCTGCCCTACCCGTTCGCCTCGCATGAAATCGTCAACGTCTCGGAAGTGCGCGCGCTGACCATCGGTTATCGCGGCGACGCGAAGAACAAGAACAACAAGGAACTGAAAGAATCGCTGATGCTCACGCGCGACGAAAACATCATCGACGTCCAGTTTGCCGTACAGTACCGGGTCAAGGATGCGTTCGCCTACCAGTTCAAGAATCGCGATCCCGACGCGGCGGTGATGCAGGTGGCGGAAACGGCCGTGCGCGAGGTGGTGGGGAAACGGACGATGGACGTGGTCATCAACGAAGAACGCACCGCCGTCACCGAGCAGGTCAGCCTCCTGATGCAGGAGATTCTCGACCGTTATGAAACGGGCATCGAAATTTCCAAGGTCACCATGCAGAACGCCCAGCCGCCCGAACAGGTGCAGGCGGCGTTTGAAGACGCGGTAAAGGCCGTGCAGGACAAGACCCGTCAGGAAAACGAGGGGCAAGCCTACTATAACGACGTGGTGCCCAAGGCCGAAGGCCAGGCGGCGGTGCTGCTGGAAGAGGCGAGAGCCTATAAGGAGCGCATGATCGAAACCGCCACGGGCGACGCCAGCCGTTTCTCCCAGATTCTCGCCGAGTACGCCAAGGCGCCGGGCGTCACCCGGCAGCGCCTGTATCTGGAAACGCTGCAACAGGTCTACGCCAACACCAGCAAGGTGATGCTCGACGCCAAGGGGCAGGGCAACCTGCTGTATCTGCCGCTGGATCAGTTGATGCAGGGCGGCGGCGCGCTGCGGCGGGACGCGGGCGGCGGCGCGGCAAGCGGGGGGGCGTCGGCGCTGCCGCAGAGCCAGCGCCCGGAGGAAGTCAACAAATCGCCCGCCACGGGAAGCGGCGTTTTCCGCGGCGAACTGAGTCGTGAACGGGAGTCGCGTTGATGAAAGCTTTCCTACATGCCGCGCTGGTTGTTCTGGTCAGCCTTCTGGTGCTGGTTTCCCAGGTTTTTTTCACCGTGGATCAGCGCCGGTACGCGCTGCTGTTCCAGATGGGGGAAGTCAAGCTGACGATCTCCGATCCGGGGTTGCATCTCAAGTGGCCGCTCATCCAGAACGTGCGCTATTTCGACAAGCGGGTGCTGACCATCGACAGTCAGGACCCGGAACTCTTCATCACGTCGGAAAAGAAGAACGTGCAGGTCGATTCCTATGTCAAGTGGCGCATCGTCGATCCTGAGCTGTATTACATTTCCGTGGGCGGCGATGAATCCCGCGCCGGCACCCGGCTGATGCAGACCATCAACGCGGGACTGCGCGCCGAATTCGGCAAGCGCACCGTGCGGCAGGTCATTTCCGACGAGCGCGAAAAAATCATGGAAGACATGCGCGCCAAGGCGAACGAGGACGCCAAGAAAATCGGCGTGCTGGTGCTGGACGTGCGCCTGAAGCGGGTGGAATTGCCGACCAATGTCGCGGACAGCGTGTATGAGCGGATGCGTTCCGAAAGAAAGCAGGTGGCCAACCAGTTGCGCGCCGAAGGCGCGAAGCAGTATGAAACCACCCGCGCGGGCGCGGATCGGAAGCGCGTGGAACTGCTGGCGCAGGCGTACAGCGCCGCGCAGCAAATCAAGGGCGAGGGGGATGCCCAGGCCGCCGCCATCTACGCCAGGGCGTTCACCCGCAACCCGGAATTCTATGCGTTCTATCGCAGCCTGGAAGCCTACCGCGAGACCTTCAAGAGCAAGCAGGACGTGCTGGTGGTGGAACCGGATTCCGACTTTTTCCGCTACCTGAAAAAAGCCCAATGACGCGGACGCTGTTTCTCGCGTTCGCCGTGGCGCTGGTGTTGGAAGGCGTCATGCCCTTTGTCGCGCCCGATGTTTGGCGCGAGATGTTTCGACGCCTGACGCAGTTTTCCGATGGGCAGATTCGTTTTCTTGGCCTGTCCGCCATGCTGCTGGGGCTGACGCTGCTGATCATTTTGCTGATGGTGTTCCGATGAACTGGCTATTGCCCGAACATCTGGCGGACGCGCTGCCGCCGGAGGCGGCGCGCATCGAAGTGTTGCGGCGGCAGATGCTGGACGTTTTTTCCCGGCATGGGTTCGAGTTGGTGATGCCGCCGCTGATGGAATATCTGGAATCGCTCCTGACCGGAGCCGGTCGGGATCTGTCGCTGCGCACCTGCAAGCTCGCGGACCCCTTTTCGGGACGCACGCTGGGTGTGCGCGCCGACATGACGCCGCAGGTTGCCCGGATTGACGCGCATCTGCTGAACCGCGCGGGCGTCACCCGGCTTTGCTATTGCGGCAGCGTTCTGCATGTGCGCCCCGCCAGTCTGCTTTCCAGCCGGGAACCCTTGCAGATTGGCGCGGAAATTTACGGTTACGCGGGCGTGGAGGCGGATGTCGAAATCCTGCGCTTGCTGGCGGAAGCCTTGCAATGCGCCGCGCTGCCGGATTGCCGCGTGGATTTGGGGCACGTCGGTCTTTTCCGCGCCCTGTTTCGCGCCGCGCGGATCGAGACGGAAGCCGAGGAAACCCTGTTTGGCCTCCTGCAAAACAAGGATGTTCCCGCGCTTACCGCCTTTTGCGCCGGACTGCCCAGGGAAAGCGCGTCTTTTGGCGCGGCGATCATGGCGCTGCCGCAACTTTATGGCGCGCCGGACGCCGTGCTGGCGAAGGCGCGCGCGCTGCTGCCCGCGCTGCCGGACATCGACGCCGCGCTGAATACGCTGGCGCGGCTGGCGAAAGCCGTGCCCGATTTTCCTGTTTCCATCGATCTTGCCGACTTGCGCGGCTATCATTATCACAACGGCGCGGTCTTCGCCGCTTACGCGCCCGGTCATCCGGCGGCGGTGGCGCTGGGCGGGCGTTATGACGACGTGGGCAAAAGTTTTGGCCGGGCGCGTCCGGCCACGGGGTTTTCGCTGGATCTGCGCGAGCTGGGGCGTCTTTTGCCGCCCGTCGCCGCGCAAGCGGCGATATTCGCGCCCCATGACGACGGCGACCCTGAACTCGCGGCGCTCATCCGTGAATTGCGCGCCGCGGGCGAAACCGTCGTCGAGCAATTGCCCGGCGAGCGCGCGACGCCGCCGCGCGGCGCATACCGCCAGATCGTCCGGGAAAAGGACGAATGGCATATCAAAACACTCACGATACAGGATTGAAGGACATGGCCAGGAATGTGGTTGTCGTCGGCACCCAGTGGGGCGATGAGGGGAAGGGCAAAATCGTCGATTGGCTTACCGGAAGCGCGGCGGGCGTCGTGCGTTTTCAGGGCGGGCACAACGCCGGGCACACGCTGGTGGTGGGTTGTGGCGAGGCGAGGCGCGAGTACAAGCTGAATCTCGTTCCTTCCGGCATCGTCCATCCCGGCATACAGTGTTACATCGGCAATGGCGTGGTGCTGGACATTCAGCATCTGCTGAAAGAAATCGACGCGCTGGAAAAAGGCGGCATCGAGGTTTGTTCCCGTCTTCACGTCAGTCCCGGCTGCGCCCTGATTCTGCCCTACCACGCGGCGCTGGATCAGGCGCGGGAAGCGAAGCGCGATCCGGCGGCGAAAATCGGCACCACCGGCAAGGGCATCGGGCCTGCCTACGAAGACAAGGTGGCGCGGCGCGGCATCAAGGTTCATGACCTCTTCGAGCAGAAGCGCCTCGCCGAAAAACTGGCGGAGGCGCTGGACTACCACAATTTCACGCTGACCCGTTACCTTGGCGCCGGGGCGACGGATTATCGGGCGACGCTGGATTTGGCGCTTGCCTGCGGCGAACGCCTCAAGCCGATGGTGACGGATGTTTCCGCCGCGCTGCACGCCATGAGCCAGGCGGGGGAAAACCTGCTTTTTGAAGGGGCGCAAGGAACCTTGCTCGACATCGACCACGGCACGTATCCGTTCGTCACCTCCAGCACGTGCGTGGCGGGGCAGGCGGCGGCGGGCGCGGGCATCGGCCCCAACCTGCTCCACTACGTGCTGGGCGTCACCAAGGCGTACTGCACCCGCGTGGGCGGCGGCCCCTTTCCCTCGGAACTGGATATTGAAACCGAAGGCGCGCCGGGGCATCAGCTATCGAAAAAGGGACGGGAATTCGGCACCGTTACCGGCAGGGCGCGGCGCTGCGGCTGGTTTGACGCGGCGGCGCTGCGCCGTTCCGCCCTGATCAACGGCCTGTCGGGATTGTGCATCACCAAGCTCGACGTGCTGGACGGACTGGAAACGCTGAACATCTGCGTGGGGTACCGGCTGGATGGCGAGCGCGTCGATCTCCTGCCCATGGGCGCGGATGAAGTGGCGCGCTGCGAACCCGTTTTTGAAACCCTGCCGGGCTGGACGGAGCGCACCAACGGCCTTCAGCGTTGGGAAGACCTGCCGCAAAACGCCCGCGCCTACCTCGAGCGCCTGGAGCAACTCTGCCGGACGCCCATTGCCATTGTCTCCACCGGCCCGGAACGCGCCGAAACCATTTTGAGGCAACATCCGTTCGACTGACGCGAAACGCCGCAAGCGGCTTGCATTTCACTTTCTTGTTTCACAGGAGCATTTCATGACGATTGAACAAACCCTTTCCATCATCAAGCCCGACGCCGTCAAGAAAAATGTGGTGGGGCGCATTTACGCGCGTTTTGAAGAAAACGGCCTTCGGATTGCGGCGGCCAGGATGGTCTGGCTTTCCGCGCGGGAAGCGGGGCAGTTTTACGCGGTGCACAGGGAACGGCCCTTCTTCAAGGATCTGGTGGCGTTCATGACTTCCGGCCCGGTAATGGCGCAGGTGCTGGAAGGGGAAAACGCCATCGCCAAAAACCGTGAGCTGATGGGCGCGACGGATCCAAAAAAGGCCGCGCCCGGCACCATTCGCGCCGATTTTGCCGAATCCATCGACGCCAACGCCGTGCATGGTTCCGACGCGCCCGAAACGGCGGCGGCGGAAATCGCGTTCTTCTTTCCCGGCGTGAACCTCTATTGCGGGCGCTGATTTGCCGCTGATTTGCCGTTCTCCCGACCAGAGGCCGGGAGAAGAGGCTTGCACGGCGGGGCGGCGACGAGGGCGATGGCCGGGCGCGCCGTCCTACAATGCCGCCGTGGTATAGATTGCCTGCACGTCGTCCAGGTTTTCCAGGGCGTCCAGGAGTTTCTGCATTTTTTCGGCGTCGGCGCCGGAAAGTTCGGTTTCGTTTTCCGGTTTCATGGTGATTTCGCTGAATGCGGGCTTGTATCCGGCGGCTTCCAGCGCGTCCCGGACGCGGAGGAAGTCGCCGGGGCGGGTGAGGATTTCAATGGAGCCGTCCTCGTTGGTCAGCACGTCTTCCGCGCCCGCTTCAATGGCGGCGTCCACCAGGGCGGACTCATCGGCGCCAGGCGCGAAAACCAGTTGTCCGCAGTGCCGGAACAAAAAGGCGACGCAGCCGTCCGCGCCCATGTTGCCGCCGTGCTTGGCGAAGGCGTGGCGCACGTCGGCCACGGTGCGGGTCTTGTTGTCGGTAAGGCAATCCGCCATCACGGCCGCGCCGCCGATGCCGTAGCCTTCGTAGCGGATTTCCACGTATTCCACGCCTTCCAGTTCGCCCGTGCCTTTTTTGACGGCGTTGTCTATTTTGTCCTTGGGCATGTTCTGCCCCTTGGCCTTGTCGATTGCCAGCCGCAGGCGCGGGTTGAAGGCGGGATCGCCGCCGCCCAAACTTGCGGCGACGGTGATTTCCTTGGCGACCCTGGAAAAGGCGGCGCCGCGTTTTTCGTCCTGACGCCCCTTCCTGTGCTGAATGTTGGCCCATTTGCTGTGTCCGGCCATGATTGTGCCTCGATGATTCGCGTGTGTTGATGAAGCGGTGGATTCTAGCATTCGCCGCCGGGCGGGGATCAGGAATCGGAGGCGGGCTGTT
>JAITJU010000082.1 GCA_031278735.1 Zoogloeaceae bacterium | reverse complement strand
CCCTGCGTCTGGTCGCGCCCCAGGAAGCGCGTGAACTGAACCGCGCCTACCGGGGCAAGGATTACGCCACCAACGTGCTTTCCTTTGCCTATGATCGCGCGCCTGCGGTGTGCGGCGATTTGGTCATCTGTCCCGCCGTCGTTGCCCGTGAAGCCGCCGAACAGGACAAAACGCCGGAAGCGCATTACGCTCATCTTACCGTGCATGGCGTCCTGCACCTGCAAGGTGAGGATCACGAGCGGGCGGAGACCGCCGCCGCGATGGAACGGCGCGAACGCAACATTCTTGCCGTTCTGGGCTATCCTGATCCCTATCTTTGACTGAACGTGAAACAGCCATGGGCATTCCCGGTTTATTTGAACGAATTTCCACGCTTCTGCTGCGCGAACCCGAAGACCGCGAACAGGTGCTGTTGCTGCTGCATTCCGCCTTCGAGAAAAACCTCATGGACGCGGATGCGCTCTCCATCATCGAAGGCGCGCTGGCGGCCTCGGAAACGCGGGTGACGGATGTGTTGATCCCGCGCGCCCAGATGGACGTCATCGACATTCACGCGCCGCTGGACGAAATTCTCTCCACCGTCCTTGCGACCGCGCACTCGCGTTTTCCCGTGGTCGACGGCGATCGCGACAATGTGCAGGGCATACTGCTCGCCAAGGATATGCTGCGGATGCAGGTGGAGCCGGAATTCAATCTGCGCGACTGGCTGCGTCCGGCGGTGTTCATTCCCGAATCCAAGCGCCTGAACGTGCTCCTGCGGGAATTCCGCGTTTCGCGCAACCACATGGCCATTGTCGTCGATGAATACGGCGGCGTCGCCGGACTGGTGACCATCGAGGATGTGCTGGAGCAGATTGTCGGCGACATTGAGGATGAATACGACTTCGACGAGGCGCACGACAACATCCGCCAGGACGCCGCCGGACGTTATCGCGTCAAGGCGCAGACCGAGATAGGGGATTTCAACGCCGTCTTCGGCACATGTTTTTCCGACGAGGACTGCGATACCATTGGCGGCCTGATTCTGCGCCATCTGGGGCGTGTGCCCAAACGCAACGAATTGGTGAGCATGGACAACCTGCGCTTTCTCGTTCTGCGCGCCGACAGCCGCCGCCTGTATACCCTGGTGGTCGATCGTTCGCCCCGGAACGGGACGGACGCGGATGAATCCGCGAGCGACGCGGCATCGGCGCGGGAAATACCCAACGCGCCGCCGCCCACGCCATGACAGCGCAAGCATGACGGCTCCCCTGTTTTTTTCCGCGCCATATTCTCGGCTGCGCGCCTTTTCCGCCCGTCTGCAACAGGGGCGGGCGGCGGCGCTTCTTTCCGCGCTGGCGGGAGGGCTTGGCGTATTGAGCTTTGCGCCGCTGGAACACTTCTGGATCATGCCTTTCCTGCTGGCCTTGCTGTTCCACTTCCTGCGCTCCGCCGAAAACTGGCGTCAGGCCGCGTGGCGGGCGACCCTGTTCGGTCTGGGGTTGTTTCTGGCGGGCGTTTCCTGGGTCTATGTGAGCATGTACGTTTATGGCGGACTTTCCATGGTCATGGCCGCATTGCCCACGCTGTTGCTTTGTTTCGTCCTCGCCATCGGGCATCCGGCGCTGGGCGGCCTGTTTCATTACTACATGCCGGAGACGCCGGGACGTCAGGCGCTTTTCTACGCCGGGCTTTGGTTGAGCATCGAATTGCT
The DNA here is from genome assembly GCA_031278735.1 of Zoogloeaceae bacterium. GTDB lineage: Bacteria > Pseudomonadota > Gammaproteobacteria > Burkholderiales > Rhodocyclaceae > Azovibrio. The sequence goes on along the minus strand of JAITJU010000082.1, from coordinate 7,957 downwards.
CCGGGGCTGGCTGTTTACCGGCTTCCCATGGCTGGCGCTGGGCTATTCGCAGACGCCGCCCAGTCCGCTGGCCGGGTTTGCGCCCATTCTGGGCGTCTATGGCGTTTCTTTTTTCACCGCGCTGATGTCCGCTTGCCTGGTTTGCGGCTCGCGCAAGCGTCTCGGCTACTGGCTGGCCGCGCTCTGCATCCTGCTTTCGGGCTGGGGCTTGCGCCATTACGCCTGGACGGAACCCGCGGGCGATCCGGTGCGCGTGGCGCTGATTCAGGGCAACGTCGCGCAGGGACAAAAATGGCTGCCGGAAAATTTCCTCTACACCCTGAATCTATACCGCGACCTGATCGCGCAGCATCCCGCGCAACTGACGATACTGCCGGAAACCGCGATCCCGGTCTTTTATGACCGGATAGACCGGGACTACCTGCGCGAACTGAAATCGCTGGCGATGCGCGAAAACGGCAATCTGGTGATGGGAGTGCTCACCCGATCGGACGCGAAAACCTACTGGAACAGCGCGGTCAGCCTGGGCGTCGCGCCCAGTCAGGCCTATTCCAAATCGCATCTGGTGCCGTTCGGGGAATACGCGCCCTTCGGCTTCGACTGGCTCCTCAATATTCCCATGGCCAGCTTCAGCAGCGCCCCCGTGCGGCAATCGCCGCTTGTGCTGGGCGATCAGAAAGTCGCCATCAATATCTGCTTCGAGGATTTATTCGGGCACACGCTCGCCGCGCCGCTGCCGGAGGCCACGCTGCTGGTCAATATGTCCAACACGGCCTGGTTTGGCCGCTCGCTGGCGCAAAGCCAGCAGCTGCAAATTGCCCGGATGCGCGCGCTGGAAACGGGGCGCGTCATGCTGCGCGCCACCAACACCGGCATGACCGCCGTCATCACGCCCGACGGCGTGGTGCAGGACGTGTTGCCGCAATTCACCATTGGCGTCCTGACGGCGACCGTGCGCGGATACGCGGGCGTGACGCCCTATATTCTCTGGGGCGACGGCGGCGCGCTGCTCTTGGTACTGTTGAGTTTCTACGTCAGTCTGGCGCTGCCCGCGCGGGCGTCCGTCGTCGCCTGCCGCGCCTGATCCGGATTTTCGCATTCGCACAGATTGCCCCGCATGCCCGCCACGCCATGTGCGCCGTGAGCCTGCGCGAGGTTCAGCGTACGGGCGCTCTGTCCGCCCAGGGCAAAAACGGGAATCGGCGCGTCGGCGACGAGTTGGGCAAAGCGCCGCCACCCCAGCGCGGGCGCGCCGGGATGACTTTGCGTGGGCAGCACCGGGCCAAGAAGGGCGTAGTCAAGTTGCAGTTTCGCCGCCCGCGCCAGTTCCGCGCCGTCGTGGCAGGAAGCGCCCACCCAGGAAAAATCTGGACGCGCCCGCGTTCGCGCCAGCGCGCGCGCCGTCAGATGCAGGCCATGCGCGCCGCACATGCGGGCAAACGCAATGGAAGCGCCATCGCCGTCTTCGTTCAACAGCACCATGCTGCCGTAAGCCGCGGCCTGCGCCAGGAGGGCGCGCAGGAATTCCTGGCGACAGGCGGGCGGAAGGGCGCGTTCGCGCGCCTGAATCAAGCGCAGACCTTGTTGTTGCGCCTTTTCCATTCGCGCCAGTTCTGCCGGAACGCCGCGCTTTTCGGTCTGGGTAATGGCCATGCGGACGGGCAGGCGCAAGGCTTTGAGTATGGGCAGGTTGGCGGGCAGCAAAGGGGCGCGTTCGCAGGGCGCCTCCATGTGCTGCCAATGTATGCCGCTGTGTTCCAGGGGGGCGCTGACGCCAATTTCGCCTCGCCATTTCGTCACGCGCCAGAAGTGGATGCGCGTCCGGGCGTGCGGATAGTTGAACTCACGGCACAGCCAGGGACTGGCGGCGGCGGGCGTGACGCCCAGTTCTTCCTGCAATTCGCGGCACAGGGCGGCGCGCGGCGTTTCTCCGGCCTCGATCTTGCCGCCGGGAAATTCCCAGTAACCCGCGTAAATCTTGCCTTCCGGGCGGCGCGCCAGCAGAAAACGATCCGGATTGCGGCGCAGCAGCACGCCCGCGGCAACTTCGACGGTCGGCGGGGATTGGCGCGGAGGCGGGTTCATTGATTTCATTGCCGCAGGCGCGATTTTTTCCCGCCTCCCTTGCGGTTCACCCTGACCTTGCCCACATGATCCCGGGCGAATTGCCAGGCAACACGGCCGCTGCGCGAGCCTCTGGCGAGCGCCCAATTGAGCGCCTCGCGCTCGCAGGCGGAAATTTCCCTGGCGTTGAGGCCAAAGGCGCGCAGCCAGCGGGCAACAATGGCCAGGTAATTTTCCTGGTCGAAGGGATAGAAGGAAACCCACAGGCCAAAACGTTCGGAGAGCGAGATTTTTTCTTCGATGGTCTCACCGGGGTGAATTTCGCCGTTGTCGGCGCGGACGGACTCCAGATTGTCGGCGAAGTATTCCGGCATCAGATGGCGGCGGTTGGAGGTGGCGTAAATGAGCGTGTTTTCCGGCGGCGCGGCAATGGAGCCGTCAAGCGCGGATTTCAGCGCCTTGTAGGTATTCTCGCCGGACGCGAAGGAAAGATCGTCGCAAAAAATCAGGAATTTTTCCGGACGATTGGCAATCCGTTCGATGATGTCGGCAAGATCGGCGAGATCGTCGCGGTCGACTTCGATGAGCCGCAGGCCTGCCGAGGCGAACTCATTCAACAGCGCCTTGACCAGCGAGGATTTGCCGGAACCGCGCGCGCCCGTCAGCAATACGTTGTTGGCGGGCATGCCCGCGAGAAACTGCCGGGTGTTGGCAACGACGCGCGCCTTCTGCTCGCCGATGCCCGCGAGATCGTCCAGGCGTATCGGATGCGTCTGCCGTACCGGCGCGAGGAAGCCCTGATCTTTTCCAGCGCGTTTTTTCCAGCGGCAGGCAATGATGTTTGTCCAGTCCGGCAAGGCGGGCGGCAGCGGCCACTGTGCGTCGAAGCGCAGCAAGAGGGCATCCAGACGGGCAAGCAGCGCCTCGCCCAGCGCGGGCGCGCCATTTACGACGCGAGGGACATCAGGGGAAGACATGGCTAAGGGTATACTCCGGTAAAAACCGTCAATCTAGCCAAAGTCATGCAAAAAATCCAATTTCGTGTTGTCGCGGGTTTTATCGTTGCGTTTTTGCTCCTCGTTTTTTCCGCCTGCCGCACGTGGCTGCCGGAGGCCGCGCCGCAGACGCCGCAGTCCGCGGTTTGTCCGCAAACGCCAGACTGTCCCGCTTGTCCTGCGATTTCGGCGGCGGGGGCGAAGGAGTTGCCGACCGCGCCGCCCGTCGATGCCGCGCCGCATCTGGAAGCTGCGCGCTGGGCGGACCTGCCCGGCTGGCAAGAGGATACGCTGGCCGCCGCGTGGGACGCGTTTCTCGCTTCCTGTCAAGGCATGACGGAAAAGCCGCCAGAATCGGCTTGGCGCCAGGTTTGCGCGCAGGCCAGGGGTGTGCGCGGCCAGCGCGAGCATTGGGTGCGGCGCTTCTTTGAAAGCGCGTTTATTCCTTACGCCGTCATCGAATCCGATGGCCGCGCCGAAGGTCTGGTGACGGGTTATTATGAACCGCTGGTTCGCGGCAGCCGCCAGCCGGACGCGCATAATCGCGTGCCGGTGTGGGGTGTGCCATCCGACATGTTGAGCATCGAGTTGGGCGCTCTTTACCCGGAAATCGCGCATCTGCGTCTGCGCGGGCGCATCGAGAACGGCAAGGTCGTGCCATACTGGAGTCGCGCCGAAATCGAAGCCGGGTTTTCCCCGCAGAGCGCGACGCAAAAGCCGCTGCTCTGGGTGGCGGACGCGGTCGAGTTTTTCTTTTTGCAGACGCAAGGTTCTGGCCGGGTCGAACTGCCGGACGGCACGCACGTTCGTATCGGCTATGCCGATCAGAATGGTCATCCCTACCGTTCCATTGGCCGCGCTCTGATCGAGCGCGGCGAATTGAAGCCGTCGGAAACCTCCATGCAGAGCATACAAGCCTGGGCGCGGCGGCATCCCGACGAGTTGCGCGCTTTGCTGGACGTGAATCCCAGTTATGTGTTTTTCCGCGAATTGCCCGGCGCGGATGCCGCGCGCGGCCCCATCGGCGCCCTGGGCGTTCCCTTGACTGCCGAGCGCAGCATTGCCGTTGATGCGCGCTACATTCCGCTGGGCGCGCCGGTCTGGCTTGCAACGACCTACCCCAACAGCAAGACGCCGTTGAACCGCCTGATGCTGGCGCAGGACACTGGCGGCGCGATAAAAGGAGGGGTGCGCGCCGACTTTTTCTGGGGATTTGGCCGCGCCGCCGGACAGCAGGCTGGCCGCATGAAACAGTCTGGCCGCATGTGGGTGCTCTTGCCGCGGCAGGAAAAGGCAAACCCATGAACACGGATGATCCGGGCGACATCCTGCTGATCAAGACTTCCTCAATGGGCGATGTCATCCACAATCTGCCCGTGCTGAGCGACTTGAAGGCGCGGTTTCCCCGGGCGCGCATCGACTGGGTGGTGGAAGAAGGCTTTGCCGACATTCCCCGCCTGCATCCCGGCGCGCGCCAGGTGTTGCCGGTCGCCGTGCGCCGCTGGCGGCGGCATCCGTTTTCCGCGAGCGTCTGGCGGGAAATATGGGCGGCGCGACAACGCATACAGGCCACCGACTATGACGTGGTGCTAGATACGCAAGGACTTTTGAAGAGCGCCCTGGTTGCCCGCGCGGCGCGTTGCGCGGCAACGGGGCAACGTGTGGGATACAGCGCGCGCGCGTTGCGGGAGCCGCTGGCGGCGTTGGCCTATGACAAAAGATTCTTCATCGCCAAATCCCTGCACGCGGTCGCGCGCAACCGGCAACTGGCGGCGCAGGCGTTGGGCTATGCGCTGCCTGATAGTCTCGATTACGGGCTTTCCGCGTTGCGCGGCGCGACAGGAATGACGGGAGCGCGGGGGGAATCGGTGGTGTTGCTCACCGCGAGCAGCCGCGCCGACAAACTGTGGGCGGAAGTCAACTGGATCAATCTGGGGCGGGCGCTTGCCCGTCTGGGTCTGACCGTGCTGTTGCCCAGCGGCAGCGCGCGGGAACGCGAGCGCGCCGAGCGTATCGCCGACAAGGTGTCCGGCGCGCAGGCGACGCCGCCCATGTCGCTGGCCGATCTGGCCGCGTTGCTGGCGCATGCCCGTTTTGTGGTCGGCGTCGATACCGGCCTGGTTCATCTGGCCGCCGCTGTGCAAACGCCCGTCCTCGCGCTCTACACCGCCAGTCAGCCTACCCTGACCGGCGTTCTCGGCAGCGGTTGGCATGAGAATCTGGGCGCGAACGGCGCGCCCCCCGACCTGCAAGCCGTCCTGAAGACGTTGAAGCCCTTGTTGTGATGAATTTTGATCGATGCCTGGGACGTGATGCCCCGGCAGAAAGGAAAAGGCAAGATGGCGGCGTCCGTTTCTCCCGCTGAACCCGCCAGGCCAAAGGGTTTTGGCGATCGGCGGATTCTGGCGATATATCCGCGTTGCTCGCGGGATGCCCGCCCTTGAGCGCGCGCCCGGCGTCAATGGCCGCGAAGGCGGGGCGAAACAGACAGCGCCGCGCTACAATTTCATTTTTTCAGGGAGGCGATGCATGGAATGCACGGTAAATTGGCAGGGGCCGGAGGGGATGGTCTTCGTGGCGGAAACGGGAAGCGGGCATCTGGCGGCGATGGATGGCGCGCCGGAAGGGGGCGGGCGCAATCTGGCGCCGCGCCCGATGGAGATGTTGCTGGCGGGCGCTGGCGGCTGCACGGCCTATGACGTGGTGCTGATCCTGAAAAAAGGGCGGCACAAGGTGAGCGGTTGTTCGGTGCAAGTGACGGCGGAACGCGCGGAAGAACACCCCAGGGTTTTTACACGCATCCATTTTCATTTTCGCGTCAGTGGCCGCCAGTTGCCGCCGGACGCCGTTGAGCGCGCTGTTGCGCTTTCCAGCGAAAAATATTGTTCCGCTTCCGCCATGTTGGGCAAAACCGCCCAGATTACCTGCGACTTCGCGCTTTTCGATAACGGAAATTCTCCCGGGGGCTGAGCGACGTGTCGCGTCAACAGCAGAAAGTTTCTGAACAAGCCATGTTGGCGGCTTACGAAAAAAAGCTGGCCGCGCAAGGCTTTACCGCCGACGCCGCGCAATGGGCGGCGGCGGAGCGATTGCAGGCGCTGTACGCGCAACTGCTGCATTTCAAGGCGGCGCGCGGCAACGCGCTCAAGCGCCTGCTGACGCGCCCGATGCCGCCCAAGGGCGTTTATTTCTGGGGCGGCATCGGGCGCGGCAAGAGTTTTCTGATGGATTGCTTCTTTGCCGTTGTGCCGTACCGGCGCAAGAAACGCATCCACTTTCATGCCTTCATGCAGCGCATCCATCGTGAACTGGCGCATTTTCGGGGAGAAGTCGATCCCATGCGCAAGGTGGCGGCGAAGATCGCGCGCGAGACCCGCTTGTTGTGCTTTGACGAATTCCATGTTTCCGACATCGCGGACGCCATGCTGTTGAGCCGCCTGCTTGCCGGTCTTGCGGCGGAAGGCGTCGTGCTGGTCATGACTTCCAATTACCCGCCCGACGGCCTTTATCCCAACGGTTTGCATCGGGAAAATTTTTTGCCCGCCATTGCGCTCATCAAGCAGCAAATGACGGTGGTGGAAGTCGACGCGGGCGTGGACTACCGCTTGCGCGCCCTGGAACAGATGGAGGTTTACCACTACCCGGCAGACAAGGCGGCAGAGGCGAGGATGCAGGATTACTTTCGCCGGATGGCGGGCGATGAGGGGAAACCGGGCGGCTATGTCGAAGTGGTGGGGCGGAGAATTCCCACTCTGCGCCAGCGCCTGCGTTTGCGGGCGGAGCGTGAAAACGGCGTGCGGGATGACGTCCTCTGGTTCGACTTCGCCAGCCTGTGCGGCGGCCCGCGCGCGCAAAGCGACTATCTGGAAATCGCCCGCCGCTGTCATGCCGTGCTGCTCTCCGGCGTTCCGGCGATGGGACGCCGCCAATCCGACGAAGCCCGCCGCTTTACCTGGCTCGTCGACATCTTTTATGAAAACCGCGTCAAGCTCATCATCACTGCCGATTGCGAAGCCGAAAACATCTACCGGGAAGGCGCGCGCGCCGACGAATTTCAGCGCGCCGTCAGTCGCCTGATCGAAATGCGCTCCCGCCATTACCTGGAAGACAGAAGGCCGTGAAGCGCCCGGCGACTCTTTTTTCTGAAGGGCATCAAAGGTTCTGTCTTGCAAACGGATGCCCCGACGCCGGTTCATGGTCTTATGGGAACGTCTCCCGTTTGCGCATGAGTGGCTGTCAATCCCAAACAGAAATATCCGCTTTTCTGCCAAGCAGAGATGTCCGGTTTGGGGGCGTCATGAACGAGCGGAATTCCGCCCGGTCATGACGTGTGTGGTCGCTGCCGGGAAGCCAGACTGGCGCCGGGGATGGTTGGCCGCTGGCTTGCCCGGTCGCGGGCGCGCCTGAACAACCTCGGCGTCAACCCCTGGCGCTTGCGGTCGCACGGCCAGCAATTCGTGCGGAATGATCCGGTCGCGACGCCAGTTCTCCAGCGCTTCCATCCAGATGGGCGCGGACTTCCACCTCGGCTCCCGGCAGACGGCGCGCCTGATCTTTGGGCGGAAGAATACGCAGCCAGCGCGGATGGCATTGACAGATGATGCCGGGACGGCTTGCGCTTCTCCTTATGGCACAGAATGTCGCGCAGATGTTCCGGTTGGCGGCACGGGGCATGCGCGTCTTCCGGCTCTTCCGGAAACCGGCCAGAGCGGCGGTTGTCATCGGCCAGGAATTCGGGCAGATGCGCATTGCCCGCTTCCCAACTGGCGATACCGGTCGGGCGCATGCGTTTGACCAGCCGATCCTGCAAAATCCCGTTGGCGCGCTCTACCCGCCCTTCAAACCAATCGTGCGGCGAACCGTCAATCCGCATTAGCCCAATCACCCCTTCACGCCGC
>JAITJU010000050.1 GCA_031278735.1 Zoogloeaceae bacterium | reverse complement strand
GATGACGAAGAACTGAAGGCCGCGATGGCGGGCCGCGGCCTGGGCACGCCAGCGACGCGGGCGCAGATTATCGAAAACCTGATCGCCGAACAATACATGTTGCGCGAAGGACGCGAGCTTATCCCCACGGCAAAGGCGTTTTCCCTGCTGACGTTGCTGAACGGCCTGGGGGTAAACGAGCTGACCGCGCCGGAACTGACTGGCGAATGGGAATGGAAGCTGGGGCGCATCGAAAAAGGCGAAATGTCGCGTCAGGAATTCATGCGCGAAATTGCGGGAATGACGCGGCATATTGTCGAGCGCGCCCAGAGCTACGACTCCGACACCATCCCCGGCGATTTCGGCGTCCTGCAGGCGCCTTGCCCCAAGTGCGGCGGCGTGGTGCGGGAGAATTACAAGAAATTCCAGTGTTCCGCCTGCGATTTCTCCTTGTGGAAAATCGTCGCGGGACGACAGTTTGAACCCGAAGAAATCGAAACCCTGCTCACGGAACGCAAAATCGGCCCGCTCGTCGGCTTTCGCAACAAGATGGGACGTCCCTTCGCCGCCAGTCTGAAGCTGAACGACCGCTTCGAGAGCGAATTCGACTTCGGCCAGGGCGCCAGCGATGATGTCGGCGATCCGGCGGATTTTTCCGGGCAGACGCCGCTTGGCAAATGCCCAAAGTGCGGCGCTCCCGTGTATGAGCACGGCAATGCCTACGTTTGCGAAAAATCCGTGGGCGCGGACAGGCGCTGCGCTTTCCGCTCCGGCAAGATCATCCTGCAACAACCCGTCGAGCGCGCGCAAATACAAAAACTGCTGCAGGACGGACGCACGGATCTGCTGAAAGAATTCGTCTCTGCCCGCACACGCCGTAAATTTTCTGCCTTCCTTGTTGTTGACAAGGATGGCAAGGTGGGCTTTGAATTTGAAAAACGCGCGCCCAGGACCGAAACAAAAAAAACTGGCAGACAGAAGGAAGCAAGAAATTAGCGACAGGCATTCACGCCGATCAAAACGAACCCGGAAAGGCTTTTGACGCTTGTTCAGTATTTCCTTGAATGAGGAAAATCGGGACGACTCCGGCGTAGAATACGGCTTGACGACATGAGCGGTTAGCCGCGCGCCATGCCATAATTTCACGCGCTTTCCGCACTTTTGACCGGAGTCTTCCATGATGGCCGACCAACCCGTGACCGATGCCCTGACGGACAAGAAAAGGGCGCGCGCGATTTTCGAATATCTGTCCTTGCTGCAGGAAGCCGAAACGTTGGACATCGCGGAACTGGAAAAAGTTCTGGTTTCCCTGCGCGCGGAAATGAAAGACGCCGCCTTGCAGCAAGCCATGCTGGAAAAACTGGTCGCCGCCTTTCGCGCGCACCTGAAGCCTTTTTTGCGCCGTTTCATCGGCATACGCATTCCGTTGGAACGCGCCTTTCGCCAACAGATAGGCGCGCTGCAACATTTCCTCGACAATCTGGCGACAACCCATGAAACTCTGCTGACGCCCCTCCTGATACAGCAACAGCCGAAAATCGCCCTGAACTTCATGGAGCGCATCGCCTTTTGCCTTTATCAGCACATCTACGCCAGTCATCTGGTGGCCGCGCCCGTGCAGGCGGGCATCTGGCAGCGGCTGCACGGCGCTTACCTGCACAGCCTCAGGTTGCCGCTGATCGCGGACGAACGCCAGCGCCCGCTTCTTGCCGCCTATCGTGAAGCCCTGCTGCTGACTTCCGCCCAGCCAACTTCCTACACCGCGCATGAACTGGAATTCGTCGCGGAATATGTGCGCAAATGCGCGAGCATGATAACGCTTACGGCAGAGATGCCGCAGGATGACGACACGGTGTTCTGGATTGAGCCGGCGCGTGATTTCGCGCTGTTCGCGCTGACGCGGCGACCGTTGCCGTCCGGGTATCGGGCATTTTATTTTTCCACCGCGGCTGTGGCCGAACAAGCAAAAAAAGACCTGGAAGCGTTGAGCGCGGGCACGGGCGCCGAGGCGCTGCATTTGCCGGAAGTGGCGCAGACGCCCGCCGGACAAGGCGTGTTGCGACGGCTGACGATTGCCTGGGGTGTGCCGGGCAAGCGCCATTTTCCAAGACGGCGGCAGGCCAATCACCGACGCGCCCAATTGTGCGCGGGATTGGCGCGTTTCTGCCAGCTTCTGCAGAAAAAAAACAATGCGCGCGAAGTCGACATCAGCCAGTGGATGATTATCAACGAAAGCCCGGACGGCTATGCGCTCATGCACTTGAGCGGCACGATTGGGCATGTGCGCATCGGCGACGTAGTGGCGCTGCGCCCGGACGCCAGTCCCGACTGGCTGGTCTGCCTGGTGCGCTGGGCAATTTCGGAAAATCCCGAACACATCGAGATCGGCCTGCAAATCGTCGCGCTGGATGCCATTCCCGTCACGCTGGTGGATGATGAATCCCGCTTCGTTCGCACGCCAATCCTGTTGCTGCCGGAATATCCTTCCCTGCGCAAGGCGTCCGCCCTGATTGCGCCCACCGGCGCCGTCACGGGCAATAGTTGCGCCATCCGCTTGAGCGGCAGCAAGAAAATCCGCAGTCTTTCCCGCCTGGAAGTCTGCGAGCAGAACAGCTGCATTGAAATGTTCGCGCTGGCGGAATGACGGATTCAAGGGCAAAGGACGTGCAAATCTATGCCGTGGGCGGCGCGGTTCGTGATGAGATGATGGGGCAGCCGGTGTCGGACAGGGATTATGTGGTGGTCGGCGCGACGCCGGAGATTCTTTTGGCGCGGGGCTTCAAGCCGGTCGGCAAGGATTTTCCGGTTTTTTTGCATCCGGAAACACACGAGGAATACGCGCTGGCGCGCACCGAGAAAAAAGACGGCAGGGGTTATCACGGCTTTTGCTTTTACGCTGCGCCGGAAGTCACGCTGGAAGAAGACCTGGCGCGGCGCGATTTGACCATCAACGCCATGGCAAGAGGCGAAGACGGCGCGCTGGTCGATCCTTTTCACGGACGCGCCGATCTGGAAGCGCGGGTGTTGCGGCATGTCGGCGCGGCATTCGTCGATGATCCGGTGCGTCTGTTGCGGGTTGCCCGTTTTGCCGCCCGTTTCAGTGATTTTTCGCTCGCGCCGGAAACAGCGGAACTGATGCGCCGCATGGTGGAAAACGGCGAAATCGACCATCTGACGCCGGAGCGGGTGTGGCGGGAAGTTTCCCGCGGCCTGATGGAGCGCGCGCCGCAGCGCATGTTGGCGCTCCTGCGCGAATGCGGCGCGCTCGCCCGCCTGATGCCGGAAATAGACGCCCTGTTCCACGTGCCGGAACGCGTCGATTTTCATCCGGAAGGCAACGCGGGCGCGCATGTTCTGCTGACGCTGGCGGCGGCGGCGCGGATGCGGCTCTCGCTCGCCGCGCGCTTTGCCGCCCTGACGCATGATCTGGGCAAGGCGCTGACGCCCGCACAACTGCTGCCGCGCTACCACGGGCATGAGGAACGCGGTGAAGCGCCGCTGAAGCGCCTGTGCGAACGTCTCAAGGTGCCCGTAGACTGCCGCGATCTCGCCCGGCTGGCGATTCGCCAGCACGGCAAAATAAACTGTGTCGGCGGCAGGCAAACGCTGACGCCGGGGGTGATGACGCGCATCATGGAAGCCTGCGATCTCAAGCGGCGGCCAGAGCGTTTCACCGAATTGCTGCAAGTGTGCGAGGCCGACGCGCGCGGACGATTGGGGCAAGAAGACGCGCCGTGGCCGCCGCGCGAGTTCTGGCAACGAGCGTCCGCGGCATTTTGCGGCGTGGATGGCGGCGCCGTCGCCGCCAGCCTTGTCGATAAAACACGGATTCAGGAACGCCTGCACGCCGCCAGGGTCGCCGCCGTGCGCGCGGCATTGGCGGCAATGCCCGCCCCGCCATGACATTTTTTTCAGGAAAGGCCGTTCATGTCCGAAATCCCTGTCCAACGGCACATGCTCGCCGGGCGTGAGCTGCTCGTCGCCTTGCCTCCCGAAGGCGCGATCGCGCGCCCCGTGCCGTTATTGTTCATTCACGGCGCGTTTTCCGACGCCTGGCTGTGGGCGGACAATTTTCTGCCCTGGTTTGCCGGACAGGGTTATCGCAGCCATGCCGTGACCTTCTCTGGCCACGGCAACAGCAAGGGCGGTGCCGATCTGGACAGTCTCGCCATTGCCGATTACGTCGAGGACGCGGCGCTTGCCGTTGCCTGGCTGCAACAGCAATACCCGCGCCTGCCCGCCCTGATCGGGCATTCCATGGGAGGCTTCGTCATCCAGAAATATCTCGAACATTACCACGCGCCAGCGGCAGACCTGCTGTGCGCCGTGCCGCCGCAAGGCCTGCTGCTTTCGCAGTTCAACCTTTTCGCCAGAAAACCCGGCCTGCTCATGGAACTCCACAACCTCCTGCGCGGCAAGGCGGTCGAACCGGAAACCGTGCGGACGGCGCTCTTCGCCCAACCGGTAAGCCGCGCCACGCTCGAACGCGTCGGCGCGCATTTGCAACGGGAATCCCAGCGCGCATTCTGGGACATGAGCGTTTTCGATCTGCCGCGGCTGCCCGCCGATCGGCGACCGCCGCTCCTGATCCTCGGCGCGGAAAAGGATGAACTGGTGCCCGCCTTTCTGGTGGAAGCCACGGCGCGCACCTATGCGCTGGAAGCGCATATCTTCAAGGGCATGGGGCATGCCGTCACCCACGAACGGGATTGGCCGCTGGTCGCCCAAAAGGTCAAGGACTGGCTGGACGAAACGCTCTGACGTCCGCGCTCCGGCATCCGTTTTGCAAGCTGTCTCGGAGCTTGTTCAAAACCTTCTTCGGGCGCGAGAAGAGAAGAAAGCGGGATGAGAAAGCGCCGTCCAGGCAACATCTCGCCTCCATTCAAGGCCGTCAGGCCGCCGCCGGAAAGCGCGCGCAAACTGCTTGCGCCTTCTTCCATCAGCGCGTCTTGTAAAGTTTCCTTCCGGTTTGCCGCTATCTTTCCGTGTGACGGATGAGGCGATATTCGGGGGGCACAATGACCTTTTTTTTGATCGGAATGCAAGAATGGCGCGCGGCGCAAGCGGGAATATCCGCGCCATTGCCGCTTGCGCCCATCAAGCACATTACGGTGCGCGACGCGCCGCCCCTGACGCCGACGGCTTCCGCCCAGGTCGACATCAGTCTTTACGCGCGCTCCATGGCGCTTACCTTGATGCGTCCTGCCGCGTCGCCGTTGGCGGCGGCGTCTGGCGGCAGCGACGCTGACGGCCTGGAGGCGGCGGCTTCAGGCTCCTCCGGCGGAACCGCGGACGAAACGACGCTCGCGCAGCTCCGGCGGCAGGGCTGGGACGGCAATACGACGCCGGAAGCGTTCATGCGGCGGCAGGCGGCCATTGCCAGAGGCGAAGACCCGGACGGCGGACGTTTCGGGAAGTTCCAGAATCGCCTTGACCCCTACATGGTGACCTTCTTCAGCATCAACGACAAAAAAATCATCGGCGAGGCCTACGAAATGGCGGCCGCCACGGATGAGGACCTGGCGCGCATCGACAAGCTGGTCATTGAACTGGGCGCGTTGCGCATTCAGCAACACATGAAAGGCGAACTCATCCGCAGCGTCAGCACGAAAAAAGTCAATCCCGACGATGTGCCCTACGAACCGGATATTGCCCATCTGCCGCTTCTGGGCGAAATGAAGCGCATGGCGGCGCGCGCGAATCGGTAAGCCCGGCACAGGCGTCGGCGCTTTTGCGCCGCGTGGAAGACGAAACCGGCGCCTCTGGCGTCTGACTGGCATGTTGCATCACAAAATATGAAAATAGAATTCGACCTCGCCTGGGAGGCGCAAAATATCGAGAAGCGCGAATGTCGCTTGCCCCTCTGAGAAAAGGGGGGTTCCACGCTTCAGGATGGCGTTGTCGGCAAAAATCGTTCCGGCGCCAAGGCTCGCGTCAAGTCATAGGGGAGCGGGAGCGGCGCGCCCGTCATGCGACTGACCAGAAAATCCGCCATCAGCGCCGACCAGACGACGCCGCGCGAACCAAACCCCTGCACACACCACAGCCCCGGCTGCACGGGCGGATGCCGGGAGCGGCGAGGGCGTTCCCGCGCATGCGGCACAGACGGCGCACAGGGCACTGCCCCGACGATGGGCAGGCGATCGGGCGACATTGGACGAAAACCGACCCGTCCCCGCAAGCCTTCCGGCGTGACGCGCGCGCAAAATCCCGGCAACATCGCCTCCAGCTTCGACAGGTTTTCCTGATGATCCGCGAGACGCAACTCGGTCTCCGCATCCTCCAGCCGGTAGCTCGCGCCAATGACGCGCATTCCATCCACCAGCGGCGTCGCATAACCCCGCCCGCAGAGCAGGATGTTTAGCGGCGGCGTCCGGTTTTCCGGCAGCCAGGTGACCTGTCCGCGCGCCGAGCGTTGCGGCAGCCAGGCGAACGGCGCGAAGCAAGGCGCCGCCACGCCGCTGGCCATGACCAGATGCGGCGCGCGGGCAATGGGTTTGCCATTGGCGTCATTTGCCTGCCACATGCCGTCCGTTCTGGAAATGGCGGTCACGGGCGTGTTGCAGCATAGACGGATGCGTCGCGGGTCGCTTGCCAGATTGGCGGCGCAAAGCGAAAAGGGCTGCACCCAGCCGCCGGAAGGAAAATACCAGCCGCCGCGACTGACCGGCCAGCCCAACAGGGCGCTGGCCGCATCCCGGTCGAGGTATTGCAGGAATTCCGCGGGCACGCCCGGCGCGCGCGCGGTTTTGTTCTGCGCGGCTTCGTGCTCGGCGTCACGCGCCAGATGCAGGGCGCCGCTTTCTCCCCAGCGTACCGGCAATCCTGCCGCCGTGAGTTTTTCGAGATGCGCGCGCGCGGCAAGGAATCCGGCGCGGGTCAAGCGCGCCAGAAAATTGTCGTCCGCGGAAGGCAGGGGACGCATGACGCCGGCAATATTGCCGGAAGCGCCTTGTCCTGGCGCCTCCCGCGCTTCCAGCACCGTGACCTGCCAATCCTGTTCGGCAAGTTCCGCGGCGACCGAAGCGCCCGCCACGCCCGCGCCGATAATCAGGGCGCGGCGCTCGCCAGGCGCGGGCGCGGGATAAGGATGCGGCTTGCGCGACAAATAGCGTCCGACCAGCATTTGCCGCTTGCCCGCAAAGCCTTGTCGTTTTTCCAGTGCGAATTCACAGGCAGACAGCGCGGCGCGCAAGTGTCCCGCCACGCACCATGTCGCCAGCGTCGCTCCGGGCGCGGCAAGGCGGGCGACGCCCTTGCAGATGTCCGCTGTCCACAACTCGGCGTTTCTGTCGGGCGCGAAGCCGTCCAGATAAAAAGCGTCGGCGGCCAGCATCAGGCGGCGCAACACTACTTGCGCGTCGCCCAGCGCCAGCGTCAGCAGCAGGCGTCCGCCGTTCAGCCGGATTCGGTGTATGCCGGAGACGGGCAACGGCCAGCGAGCGCGCAATTCGGCGGCCAGCGGCGCGAACTCCGGCCAGCGCGCCTGCGCCTGTTGCAGATCGGCGCGCGCGAATGGATGCTTTTCGAGCGAGACGAAATGCAGGCGCGAGGAAGATTTCGGATCGGCGCGCCAGGCGTCCCAGGTGGTCAGAAAATTGAGTCCCGCGCCAAAGCCGGTTTCCAGAATGACGAACTGTTCTTTCCCACGCCAGCGGGCGGGCAGGTCGTTGCCGCCCAGAAAGACGTGACGCGCCTGCTCCGGGCCGCCGTATCGGGAATGGTAGACATCCTGATAATCCGGCGACCAGAGAACGCCTTCCGGATTGAACGCCAACGGCGCGGGAACGAGCGGAAGCCCCATGTCGTTGTTATCGCGGCGGCGCTAACGACGAGCAAGGGGCGCGGCAAGGAAATCGGAAGGATTGAGCGGGCTGCCGTTCCTGCGAACTTCAAAATGCAGATGCGGCCCGGTCGAGCGTCCCGTGCTGCCCAGTTCGCCCACCTGCTGCCCGCGCCGCACCGTCATGCCCACCGTGACGCTGATGGCGGACAGGTGTGCGTAGCGGGTAATCAGTTCGCCGCCGTGATTGACTTCGACCAGATTGCCGAATTCATGGTGATAATCGGCGTTCACCACCACGCCGCCCGCGGCGGCCAGCACGGGCACGCCGTAGGGAGCGACGAAATCCAGACCCTCATGGACGGCCTGGCCGCGTCCGAAAGGATCGTTGCGTATGCCAAAGGGCGATCCCAGGCGCGATGGGCCTTTGATGGGCATGGTCGTCGGCAGGAAGGCGCGGCGCACCATGTCGGCGCGCAGGAACGATTCCATGCCGGTGAAGTTCAGGGTTTGCGCCTTGATTTGCCGCGACAGGGCGTCAATGTCTTCCGTTAGTTTCTTCTCGTCGATGGGCGCGGCCACAAATGGGCCACCCTCGTTCGGGCGCTCCGGTCGTCGCGCCGTCGGCTGCTCCAGCCCGGCCCGAAAAGACAGGCGTTGCCCCAGATTGTCCAGCCGCACCATCTGCGCCTGCAATTCGCCCACTCTGGCCGCCAGCGCCTGGAAATTGCTTCTGGCCTGCGCTTCCTTGTCCTGCATTTCCCGCGTCTGCATGGCCTCGATCTGCGTCTGCACCATGGGCAGACGCAGATGCACGGCCAGCCAGGAGAGCGCGGAAGAACCAAACAGCACCGCCAACAGAAACAGGCCAAATACTGCGACAATATGGCGCATGTTGATGTCGATGGTCCTGGCCTGGGAAAAACGGCTGGAAACCAAAATAACCTGCATGGATATCCTTTTATGCTGACCGCGAATGATCTTCTTGCCCGTTCCGAATCCACCGCCCAGTTCATCGCGCACGCCCGCCTGATTGCGCGGCTGGAAGCGTATTTTGCCGACGCCGTCCCGGCGAATCTGACCGCGCAGGCGCGGGTGGCAAACTACAGAGCGGAGACGGAAACGGTGGCAATCCACGCCAATAACGGCGCTGTCGCCGCAAAAATCCGGCAAATCAGCCAACGTCTGCAAAATGGTTTTGTAAAAATGGGAATACAGTGTAATCAGATTGAGGTCAAAGTTCAACCCATAGAAAATCCTGCGCAATCAACCACTTCGGAGAAAATATCGATCAGCCGACGCAGCGCGCGCCATCTGCTTGCCTGCGCCGACGCCATGCCGCCTGACGCGCCGCTGGCGCTGGCGCTGCGGGCGCTGGCGCGCGTCGGCGGCGCGGATCGGGAGGAAGGCGCGGCGGCTTCTCCGCCTGCGACATAACCAACCGCTTCGTTTCATCGCAAAACCGACCAACGTATAATCCTGTGCTTTCACGCGCTTTTTGCGCGGCATGGAGTAGGCGAATGGAGCAGGACAAAGCGCGCGGCATCATGGTAAGTCGGCAGATTCGCCCCTGGGGGGTGTCGGATGCCGCTGTGCTGGCGTTGCCGTCACGCGTGAGGCGCGAGGATTTCGTGCCGCCCAGCCAGCGCGCGCTGGCTTTTGCGGACATGTCCCTGCCGCTGGGCGACAAGCCGTGCCAGATCATGCTGGAACCCAAGATGGAGGCTCGCCTCTTGCAGGCGCTGGCGGTAAGGCCAACGGACAAGGCGCTGGAAATCGGCGCGGGCAGCGGCTATATGGCGGCGCTGCTGG
>JAITJU010000041.1 GCA_031278735.1 Zoogloeaceae bacterium | reverse complement strand
CCTGTCTTCCGGCTGAAGTTTCAGCGCGGCGCGGAGAAATTCGGAATTCTCTTCATGTCGCCCGGCTTCGCGCAGAAGCTGCGCCTCGATCAGCGTCAGCGTGGTTTTTTCCGCCGCGCCCTGCACACTGCTGGCGCGCAACAGGGCGCGCGCGGCGGGCAAGTCGCCGCGCGCCGCCACTATCCTGGCCGCGTGCTGGCGGGCAAACAGATACTGCGTGCCGCCGGAAACCTGAAGATAGTATTCCAGCGCCTTGTCCGGGGAACCCGCCTCTTCCTCCGTCCGGGCGAGGAAAAAGCGCACCGCGCCAGGGTCCGGAAAAGGCAGTTCCAGCAGACGGGCAAAATGCTTGCGCGCGGCGTCGTAATCCTTCTCCTGCAGGGAGATAATGGCGATGGAATAAAGAATGCTGGAATCATTCGGACTGGCGGCAAGCAGCCGGTCGAATTCCTGGAGGGCGAGCGGATACTGCCGCGTCGCGATCAGCGCGCGCGCCAGTTGCAGCCGCACTTCCCGCGCGTCGGGGCGACGCGCCAGAAAGGATCGCAGACGGGCGATGACTGCGGCGCTCGATTCGGCGTCGGCGGTTTTCGCCCGCAAGACCAGATCGCCCAATGACAGCAGCGGCGCTTCCCAGTCGGGACGCAGGCTTTCCGCGCGGATCAGTTCGGCGCGCGCGATTGCCTCGCGTTCGCTGGCGATGGCGGCCATCGCCAGCGTGTAATGCGCCTCCGCGATGTCGGGGTAATGCGCGGCCAGACGGACGATCAGCGCGTACAAGGCGTCTTTGTCCGTGAATTGAGGAAACAGGCGCGTCAGGCTGAAAAAATTGTAGGGCAGCCCGTCGGGATTGGCGGCCAGCATTTCGAGGATGGGCGCTTCCATTTCGTTGAAGCGGCGGGCGGCCAGCAGCAGGGTGATTTTGAATTGCCTGGCCTCGGCGACGGTTTCGTCGCCGCCGATTTGCGTCCAGCGCGCCAGCAACTCCAGCGCCGCGTCGTATTGTTGCGCGGCGGCGTTGACCTCAATGGCGCGTTGCAGGGCGCGGGCGTCTCCGGTTCGCCGCGCCAGTTCCTGCCAGGCAAGTGCGGCAATGTTCAGTTGTCCGCGTTGCAGGGCGATTTCGCCCAGCAGAAGCTGGTAGATGTCCCGCGCGTCCAGCGGACGCTCCGGTTCCGGCGCCGCCGCGGATTCGGTTCCCGGCGCGGCGTCGGCGGCATGGACGGACATGCCGCCGCCCAGCGCGACAAGCAAAAAAACGGGCAAAAATTTACGAAACATGGCAACGCCAGGAAATGTCGACAAAAACGATATTGTACTTGCGCGGCAAGCATTTCGGAACAAGCCTTCCAGCGGGCGGAAGACGCTTCCCCCGCCCGCTTGCGGGAAGGGGCGTCATCCCCCGCTCGCAGCCGCAGGCGGATTATCCTCCGCCCCTTGTCTTCCGCCCCCAAATTGCTTGCAATTCTTGCGCAAGGCCGATAGGATCGCCCCTCTTTTTTCAGATATTCAGGATTTTTCATGGCCAATAGCGCACAAGCCAGAAAGCGCGCCCGTCAGACGGACAAGCAGCGCGCGCATAACGCCAGCCTGCGTTCCACCCTGCGCACCGCCGTCAAGCGTGTGCGTCAGGCCGTCGCGGGCGGCGATAAAGCCGCCGCCCAGAGCGTGTTTTCCCAATCCATGTCGGTCATCGACCGCATCGCCGACAAAAAAATCATCCACAAAAACAAGGCCGCGCGCCACAAGCGCCGCCTCTCCGCGCAAATCAAGGCGCTCTCCGCCGCCTGATTTGCCCTGGAGAGCCTGAAAAACGGCGCCTTCCCGGCGCCGTTTTTCAGGCGCCTTCCTTCGCGCCGCTTTCCAGATCGCAGCGCAATGACCACAGAATTTGGCCGGAGGCATGGTATTTGCGCTCGAAGGGCGTCGTGATCGACGTTTCTTCCGGCGCATGTATTCCCGCGACCGGCGCGTATCCCGACCAGCGCAGACAGAGCGCCAGTTCCTCGATATAGGGTTCCCAGTTGCTGCGGCACGTCAGCAGGCCGCCCAGTTGCAGCATCGCCGGAAAAACCGGATGCGCATGCCAGCGCCGCCGCAGATGCGCGGGCTTGGGCCAGGGGTTTGGGTAGAGCAGATAATGCCGATGCAGACGGACTCCGGCTCCGGCCAGCTCCCGCCAGAAATCCGTCAGATCGGCGCGAATGAACGCCAGGTTCTCCGGCATGACGCCAAGTCGGCTTTTGTCGCGTTGCAGCCGACGCGCGGATTGATCCACGCCCAGCACGAAGCACATCGGATATCGACGCGCCAGAAGCACCGTGCTCCAGCCCACGCCGCATCCTGAATCCAGCACCAGCGGCGCGTCCGGCGCAACGCTCCGCCAGCGGCGATGCGCTTCCAGAAACGCCGCGTGATTGCAGGCCGCCATCGGTTTCTGAAATTCCCTGTCCCGATGACGCGCCAGTACCGCCGACAAATCAGGATGCGGCGCATTCTGGGCGCTGAAGACCGCGCGCGAATTGGCAAACATCAGGAATCGGGAATCAAGGGCAAGGGGCGGTAAAATGGACGACGTTTTGATTGTACTGATTTTTTCCCATGCGAGTTCTGGCTCTGGAAACATCGACTGAATTCGGCTCCTGCGCGCTGTGGCAGGACGGCGAGACGCTGTCGGCGGATTGTCCGGCGGACGCGCCGCATTCCATGACCCTGCTGCCGCTGGCGCAACGGTTGCTGGCGGCGGCGCAATGCGATTTTGCCGCGCTGGACGCCATCGCCTTCGATATGGGGCCGGGCGCGTTTACCGGATTGCGCGTTGCCTGCGGCATCGCGCAAGGCATGGCGATGGCGCTCGGCAAACCCACGCTGCCCATCGGCTCGCTGGAATGCATGGCGCATGCGGCGGGCGGCGATCGGGTGTTGAGCCTCCTGGACGCGCGCATGGGCGAAATCTACGCGGGCGCGTTTCGGGCGTCGAAAACCCTGGGGCCGCAGGCGGCAGGAACGATACAGATCCTGAAGCCGGAGGCGATCATCCTGCCGGATGACTGGCCGGAAACGGACGCGGTTCAGGTTGTCGGCAACGCCCTCCTCGCCTACCCGGATCTGGCCGGGCGTTTTCGTCATTGTCGCCGCCTGCCGCAAATACGGCCACACGCCCGGAACCTTGCCGAACTGGCGGCGCAAGCCCTTGTCCGCGGGGAAGGGACAGACCCGGCGCTGGCGCTGCCGCGCTATGTGCGGAACAATGTGGCGCGCACCCTGGCGGAACGCGCCGCCGCATGACGCCATGAACAAGTCATCGGCATTGCTCCGTTTTCCGCCCGTGGAAATTGCCGTCATGCGACGGATCGATCTGCCGCAGGTGGCGGCGCTGGAGGCGGCCGCGCAGGCTTTTCCCTGGCGGGAGCGGCATTTTGCCGATTCCCTCGCCGCCGGACATCACGCCTGGGTGTTGCGGCAGGGCGCGGCGTGTCTGGGCTTTTCGCTGGCAATGCATGTCGCGGACGAGGCGCATCTGCTCAATCTCGCGGTCGCGCCCGCCATGCAGCGGCAGGGACTGGGCGCGAGACTGCTGCGGCACGCCCTGCGGGACGCCGCCGCCGCCGACATGCGGCGCATGTATCTGGAAGCGCGCGCCTCCAATCGACGCGCGCATACGCTGTATCGCGCTTTCGGCTTTCGGGAAATCGGGCTGCGGAAAGCCTATTATCCAAATGGCGATGATCGGGAAGACGCGCTGGTGTTTTGCGCCGATCTGGATGGCGGGAAGGAATAGAACATGGAGGAACAGCAAGCAATCATTTTGCGGGAAATGGGTTACCGCCTCTGGCGGCTGCGCCGGAACGCGGGAGAGACGCGCGAATGTCCGGAAGAGACGCCCGTTCCCGCCGCCAAACCTGTCGAGACCCCAGCGCGGCCAGCGGCGGCGCAACCCCTCGTTTCCGCCGCCGCGCCCCGGCCTGCCGCGCCCGGCGCCGCCAATGACGAGCGGGCGGCGACGATTGCCAGTCTGGATTGGGAGGCGCTGACGCAGGCCATTCAGGAATGCCGCGCCTGCGGCCTGTGCGCGCGCCGCCGACAGGTCGTGCCGGGCATTGGCGACCGGACGGCGAATTGGCTGTTCGTGGGCGAGGGGCCGGGCGCGGAAGAAGACACCCGGGGCGAGCCTTTCGTTGGACAGGCGGGCAAGCTCCTGGACAACATGCTTGCCGCCATCGGGCTTCGGCGCGGCCATGACGTGTATATCGCCAATGCCGTCAAATGCCGTCCAGAAGGCAATCGCACGCCGTCTGCGGAAGAAATGGCGGCCTGCCGTCCCTTCCTGCTGCGCCAGATTGCGCTGATCGCGCCCCGGCTGATTGTGCTGATGGGAAAATCCGCCGTGCATAGCGTGCTCGGCGATGATCGCAGCCTTGCCGCCTTGCGCCGAAAACCCCTGTTCTTTGGCGAGACGCCCGCAGTCGTCACCTACCATCCTGCCTACCTGCTGCGCAACCTGCCGGAAAAGGCCAAGGCCTGGGAAGACCTGTGCGGCGCGCGGCAAATCATCCGGGAGCGCGAAAACGGCGGCGCGGCGTGAAACGGCATCACTCTTCGCTTTTCGCGGGCATTTACAGGTGATTTTCAAGCGTCAGCGTCTGGAACAGCCGCAGCCGTTTTTCCGCGATTTTCCCCGTTGCCGCCGCCGCTTTCAGGGCGCAGCCGGGTTCCTCCCGGTGGCGGCAATCACGAAAACGGCAGTTGCCCAGATAGGGCGCGAATTCCGGGAAGGCGCGCTCGAGATCGTTAAAATCCAGATGCCCCAGGCCGAATTCTTGCAGGCCGGGAGAATCGATGAGGCGGCTTTGCGAATTCAGAAAATACAGCCGGGCGTGGGTGGTGGTGTGCTTTCCAGAGGCGAGCGCGGTGGAAATTTCTCGCGTGGCGACATCCGCGCCGGGAATTAGGGCGTTGATGAGCGTGGATTTGCCCATGCCGGATTGCCCGACCAGTACGCTGGTCTTGCCCTCCAGATGCGGACGCAAGGCGGCGACATCGCGCGTCGCGGAAATTTCCAGGAGCGGATAGCCCATATCCGCCAGCAGGGCGAGGCGTTGCCGCGCCAGCGGCAATTTGCGGACGAGGTCGCTCTTGTTCAGCGCGATGATTGGCGCAATGCCTTCGGCCTTCGCCGCAATCAGGCAGCGATTGAGCAACGTCAGGGAAAAGGCGGGTTCCGCGGCGACCACCAGCACGATCTGATCGACATTGGCGGCGATCCGCTTTTCGCGCAGGGTGTTGGAACGGCAAAGCAGGTTCCGGCGCGCTTTTGTTTGTTCGATGACGCCTCGCCCGTTTTCCGTGGCGCGGACATGGACGAGGTCGCCGCAGGCGACTTCATTCTTTTTGCCTCTGGGAAGGCACAGCAACTCCTCGCCGTCGGCAAGCCGGACGCGGTACTGACGCCCATAGGCGGCAACGACGAGACCGGAAAGGCGCGCGGAGGAGGGTGCGTTCAAGCGGCGGAGGACGCGGGGTTGTCGGCGGCGAGCGCCGTCAGGCGGGAGATGCGCGCCATCGCGGGCGGGTGCGAATCATAAAAACGCGAATAGAGCGGATCGGGAGTAAGCGTCATGGCATTGTCTTCGCAAAGCCGGACAAGCGCGTCGATGAGCGCGCTCGCCGAGCTTATGCTGGCGGCGTAAGCGTCGGCCTGGAATTCGTCGCGGCGGGAAAAATGGTTGAACAGGGGGCTGAGCAAAATGGCAAACAAGGGGATGACGAGGCCGAACAACGTCAGCGCCAGCGCCGCGTTGCCGCTTTCCGCCGCATCC
>JAITJU010000019.1 GCA_031278735.1 Zoogloeaceae bacterium | reverse complement strand
CAGAAATGAACGCCATCATGACATGCTTGCAGGTCAAGGTTCACAGCCGCATAGGCTGCTCAGAAATTCAACCTGTCTTGTGTTTCATCCGACAAAGAGTTCACAGCCGCATAGGCTGCTCAGAAATACCGCGCCACCGCGCAATCCGCGCCGCGCCCGTTCACAGCCGCATAGGCTGCTCAGAAAGTAAAACTGTCCTGCGCCGCGTCGTTCTCGATGTTCACAGCCGCATAGGCTGCTCAGAAATTCCCCCTGCTCGCCGCGCGCGAGATTTTCTGGGTCTCGCCGTGCACAAGGAAGTCCGTGCCGAAATCGAGAAGGTCAAGGCGGCCTATGACCGCCTGAAATCCTCCGGTCAACTGACGAGAGAAGAACTGGTGCAGGCATTCCTGCGCTCGCGGGAAACGATCGCGCAGATCGAAGGGCAGAGCAACGCCTGGGGGACAAGCCTCTTGCGCGCCAAGGGACAACTGGCGACGATGGCGGTAAGTTTTGCCTCGTTCGCGATTGCCAGCCGTGCCGTCCGGCTTCGAATCGGCAATGGCTGATGTCGCAAGGTAGTCGACGGCACGGACGAACCGATCGACGCCCTGGGGGAAAGTCTCAAGGACATGGCGACGGCGCCGCCGGTCGAGGGCGGCGCGAAGGAACGGCGGCCAAGCGCGGCGGCGGGCGGGCGTTTCCGCCTTGTCGCGGCAAGGGACTATCGCCCGCGTTTTCAGTCGTCTTTGGCGGCCAGCGCTGCGGCTTCGTCGATCAGCCGGGAGAGGCTGGCGCCGCGTTCCAGCGAATCGTCGTGGATGAAATGCAGCTCCGGCAGGGTGTGGATGCGCAGGCGGCGCCCCAGTTCCCGGCGCAGAAAGCCGGCGGCGCGGGATAAGCCGGACTGGATTTCCGGCAAATGGGAAATGTCCAGCGTGGTGAAAAACACCCGGGCATGGGCATAGTCGGGCGTGAGTTCCACGGCGGTGAGGCTCACCATGCCGACGCGGGGGTCTTTCAGTTCGCCTCGGATGATTTCCGCCAGATCGCGGCGAATCTGCCCGGAGACGCGCTCCGCGCGGGAGAAGTTTTTCATGAGAAATTCCTTGCGGCAAGATCAGGCGCGTTCCGGCGACGGGACGCGACAAGGCGGGGATTATACCCGCATGATTCCCCGCCAGGCACCGCAGGCCGGAGACAACGGTCGGACGCGCATGGACGCGCCTCCTCCAGGAAGACCAAGCGCGGCGGCTCACGGCAAGGGCAGCGCGGTTTTATCGACAACCCGGCGCAGCACGAAACTGGTATGCACGCCGGCGACGCCAGGAATGCGGGTGATGCGGTCAAGGAGCAGGGCGCGGTAGCTTTCCATGTCGGCAACCATGACCTTCAGTTGATAATCGGCGTCCTGCCCGGTAATCAGCAGGCATTCGATGATTTCGGGAATTTCCCGCGCCGCCGCTTCCAGCCCGGCGAAACGCTCCGGGGTGTGCGCGTCCATGGCGATATGAACCAGCGCCGTCAGCGAAAATCCCAGCTTTTGCGCGTCCAGCAGGGCGCAGTAACCGCTGATGACGCCTGCTTCTTCCAGCGCCCGCACCCGGCGCAGGCAGGGCGCCGCGGAAAGACCGACGCGCCCCGCCAGATCCTGATTGCTGAGACGTCCCTCCTGTTGCAGGATTTCCAGAATCCGGCGGTCATAACGATCCAGCAAGAATTTTTCCTCTTTCGACACAACTGAAATTTAATTGCCCTATTAAATCAAATGAAGCAATTTTATTTCATAATTCGTATTTTTCAAACAAAATACGCAAGCACATTTCTCGCCGTTTTTCTTATCCTGTCCTTTCAGGATTCTCATGGAAGGAAAACGTCATGTTATCGCCCGCCGCTCCCAAATACCGCCCTTTTCCGCCCGTCGACATCGGCAGTCGGCAGTGGCCGGATGCGCGCCTCGCGCGTCCGCCAATCTGGATGAGCACCGATTTGCGCGACGGCAATCAGGCGCTGTTCGAGCCGATGAATCCCGCAAGAAAATTGCGCTATTTCCAGATGCTGTGCGCCATCGGCGTGAAGGAAATCGAAGTGGCCTTTCCCGCCGCCTCGCAAACTGATTTTGATTTCACGCGCGCCTTGATCGAAGGCGGACATATTCCCGACGACGTGACGATCGAAGTGCTGACGCAGGCGCGCCCAGACCTGATCGAACGCACCTTTGCCGCCGTCCGGGGCGCGCGACGCGCCATCGTGCATCTTTACACCGCGACTTCCGCGTCTTTTCGGAAAATGGTGTTCGGCATGAGCCAGGCGGAACTCGTCGCCATGACCGTTGCGGCCATTCGCCGCATCCGCGCCTGCGCGGACGACATGGCGGGGACGCGCGTCCTGCTCGAGTACAGCCCGGAGACCTTCGCCGCCACCGAGCTGCCCTTCGCGCTGGAAATCTGTGATGCCGCAACCGACGCCTGGGGCGCGTGCGCGGCGGATAAAGTCATCCTCAACCTGCCCGCCACGGTGGAAATGGCGACGCCCAACGTTTACGCCGACCAGATCGAATGGATGCACCGCCGTCTCGCCCGCCGCGACGGCATCGTGCTTTCCCTGCATCCGCACAACGACCGGGGCTCTGCCGTTGCCGCCGCCGAACTCGGCCTCATGGCCGGGGCGGAACGGGTGGAAGGCTGCCTGTTCGGCAACGGCGAGCGCACCGGCAATGTCGATCTCGTCACGCTGGCGCTGAATCTCTATACCCAGGGCATCGAACCCGGCCTCGATTTTTCCGACATCAACGCCGTCGCCCGCGCCTTTGAAGCCTGCACCGGCCTGCCCATACATCCGCGCCATCCCTATGTCGGCGATCTGGTTTTCACGGCATTTTCCGGCTCGCATCAGGACGCCATCAAGAAAGGCATGGCCGCGCGGCGGGAAGGGGGCGACAAACGCTGGAACATCCCCTACCTGCCGATCGATCCGGCGGACGTGGGGCGCAATTACGATTCGCTGATCCGCGTCAACAGCCAGTCCGGCAAGGGCGGCATTGCCTACCTGATGGAATCCGCCTACGGCGTCGTCATGCCGCGTCGCTTGCAGGTGGAATTTTCCGGCATCGTGCAGCGCCAGATGGACGACAGCGGCAAGGAAATGAGCGCCGCCGACCTCTGGAAAATCTTTTCCGCCGCCTATCTGGAGACGGAAGCGCCGCTGGCGTACCGAGGGCACCGGCTGGATGCCGACGGCAAGGGCGTTACGCTGGAAGTCACGCTGGACGGACAACATGACAAAACCCTGACGGGGCGCGGCAACGGCCCGATAGACGCCGCCGTCCGCGCGCTTTCCCATATCGGCGTCATCGCGCGGATCGTCAGTTTCGAGGAACGCGCCACCCGCGCAAGCCAGGAAGGCGAGGCCGGCGCCGTCGCCTTCCTGGAGATCCGTCTGGCGGACGGGCAAACGGAAAGCTATGGCGTCGGGCTGGATGAGGACATCGTGACCGCCTCGCTCAAGGCGCTGATAAGCGGCATCAACAGAAATTGGCAAACGAGGGCGGAAAACGGAAATCCGTGACGGCGCGTCAGGAAATTTGCCTTTCCATGATGTAATCGTCCATGAGGAAGCCGTTGCCGATGTCGGTTGTCGTTGCCTCGCGCACGCTGAAGCCGTATTTCCGGTAGGCGCGGATGGCCTGTTCGTTGCGTTTGTTGACCGCCAGGATCATGCAGGGATAGCCCAGTTCGCGGGCGCGCGCGGCGGCATGGGCGACGAGCGCGCCGCCTGCGCCCTGATGCTGGCTTTGCGGCAGAATGTAGAGCTTGTCGAGCTTGTATTCGCCCTTGCACAGCTCGCAACCGGCGAAGCCGATGCGGCGCTCGCCGTCGAATGCCTGATCCAGCCATTTGCCGGGGTCTTCCAGATCATCGAGAAGCCGCTGGTGGTCATAGCGTTGTTCGAGCATGAAATCAATCTGCGCCCGCGAGATGATGCCAGGATAGGCGGCCAGCCAGATTTCCCGCGTCAGCGCGGCAATCGCCGGAACGTCCGGCGGCGTTACGGGGCGAATGTCGAATCTGGGCATGACGGCTCCTCGCGGAAATTCATGATGAATAAAGCCTCGCCGCTCCCGGCGGGCGGGTCTTGAAACGCTTGTGCAGCCAGTAGTATTGCTCCGGCATGATCGATACCTGCTGCTCGATGAAGCGGTTGATGCGGGCGGTGTCGGCTTCCACGCTCTCGCCGGGAAAATTTTCCAGCGGCGGCATGAGATCGACGGCGTAACCTTTTGCCGTCAGACGCGCGACGCAGGGAACGACCTGCGCGCCCGTCGCCCGCGCCAGACGGGAAACGCCCGTGATGGTGGCGGCGGGCACGCCGAAGAAAGGAGCGAAAATGGATTCCTTGCGGCCAAAATCCATGTCGGGCAGATAATAAAAAGGCAATCCCTGACGCATGGCCTTGATCGCCCGCCGCATTCCTTCCTGGCGGGAAAGCAGCAGCGGGGCGTTGAAGCGTTTGCGTCCCGCCAAAAACAGGGCGTCGAACACCGGGTTTTTCTGGCGGGAATAAACGCTGACGACGGAAAACGCAAAAGCCACGGCAATGCCGCCCGCGTCAAGCCCGACGAAGTGCGGCGCGAGCAGGAGCGTGGGACGACCGCCCGCCCGCCCGATCCGCTCCGCGCCGGAAAGCTGGATCAGGCGTTCGAGGCGCGGACGCGCGGCCCACCAGAGCAGGGAACGGTCGAGCAGGGATTGGGCAAAACAGGTGAAATGCCGCCGCAGCAACCGTTCGCGCTCGATTTCGCTCTTGTCGGGAAAGCACAGGCGCAGATTCGTTTGCGCCACTTGCCGCCGCGCGCGTCCGCAGTGAAACAACAGCGCCCCCAGAAGACATCCCAGAAACCGCAGCAGGGGCAGCGGCAGCCAGTGCAGGAGCCAGAGCGCGGCGACGCCCAGGCGGGAGAGGAATTCGCGCAAAAAATTCATGCGTCGGATGTCCGTTCCAATCCGGCGGACGTCTCGGCGTCGGGCCTGCCTTTGTAGCGGTTGTAGCCCCACAGATATTGCGTGGGGCAAAGCCGGATCAGGCGTTCGATTTCGTGATTGATTTGTTGCGCGCGCGCATGCGTATCTCCCGTGATTGCCTGTTCCGGCGGACGGTAATGCAGGCGGTAGCCGCGTCCTTGCGGCAGGCGTTCGCCCCAGACCATCAGTACGCTCGCGCCCGTTTCGGAGAGCCTCGCGGCAAGCGTCATGGTGTAGGCGGGACGGCCGAAGAAATGAAGCCAGACGCCTTCACCCGCCTTGGGCGCCTGATCGGGCAACATGCCCACGGACTTGCCTTTTTTCAGCGCCTTGATGAGCGCGCGCACGCCGGACAAGTCGGCAGGCGCCAAATGCAGGCCGGGACGCTGGCGTCCGGCGAGGATCATCCGTTGCAGGCTTTTCTGCCGGGGCGGGCGATAAAGCACGGTCAGGTCGCCAAAAATCGCGCAATACTGGGCGGTGATCTCAAAACAGCCGAGATGCGGCGTCAGGAACAAAACGCCCCGTCCCGCCGCCTTGGCCGCCGCAACATGTTCGCGCCCGGTGACTTCGACGATTTGCGCGTTGGCCTCTTCCTGGCTTTTCATCCAGATGTGCGAAAGTTCCAGCGATTGCTTGCCGGCTTCCATTGCCGCCGACCAGAAGAGGTTCGCGTCCGGCGCCGCCGCCCGCATGTTTTCTTGCAGGTTGCGCCGGTAACGCGGCGAGGCCAGATAAACCAGCGCGCCCGCCAGCGCGCCCAGACGATGCACCCAGACGAGCGGCAGGCGGCTCAGGATTTTGAACAGAAAAAGCATGGCGCAAAGGCTTGCATCGTGAAAAAAAACGGTTAAGATTACCAGATTCGCCGAGTTAACCAGACAACTTGCGGGGCGAAACAAAAAAACCGCTAAAGCGTCGCCGCTTCTTGGGTCGGAGCCGGTAACGCCGGATAATTGACCCAAGGAGCTTTTTTCATGAGCGAATATCTGTTTACTTCGGAGTCCGTCTCCGAAGGCCATCCCGACAAGGTCGCCGACCAGGTTTCCGACGCCATTCTCGACGCCGCTCTGACGCAGGACAAACATGCCCGCGTCGCCGCCGAAACGCTGTGCAACACGGGGCTTGTCATTCTCGCGGGAGAAATCACCACGCGCGCCAACGTCGATTACATCCAGATCGCGCGCGACACCATTCAGCGCATCGGGTATGACAATACCGATTACGGCATCGACTACAAGGGCTGTTCGGTGCTCGTCGCCTATGATCGGCAAAGCCCCGACATCGCCCAGGGCGTAGACCGCGCCCACGACGATCCGCTGAATCAGGGCGCGGGCGATCAGGGGCTGATGTTCGGTTACGCCTGCCGGGAAACGCCGACGCTCATGCCCTTGCCGATCTACCTTGCGCACCGGCTGGTCGAACGACAAAGCCAGTTGCGCCGCGATGGGCGCTTATCCTGGCTGCGGCCGGACGCCAAGTCGCAAGTCACCCTGCGCTACGTGGAAGACAAGCCAGTCGCCATCGACACCGTGGTGCTCTCCACGCAGCATGCGCCCGACATCGCGCTATCCGCCTTGCGCGAGGCCGTGGTGGAAGAAATCATCAAGCCGGTGCTGCCGAAGGAATTGATCCGGGGCGAAATCAAATATCTGGTCAATCCCACGGGGCGTTTCGTCGTCGGCGGCCCGCAAGGCGATTGCGGCCTGACCGGGCGCAAAATCATCGTCGATACCTACGGCGGCTCGGCCCCGCACGGCGGCGGCGCTTTTTCCGGCAAGGACCCTTCCAAGGTCGACCGTTCCGCCGCCTATGCCGCCCGCTATGTCGCCAAGAACATCGTCGCCGCCGGTCTGGCCGATCGTTGCCTCGTACAGCTTTCTTATGCCATCGGCGTTGCCGAGCCGACTTCCGTCATGCTGGAAACCTTCGGTTCCGGCAAAATCAGCAATGAAAAACTGACGGCTCTGGTGCGCGAGCATTTCGACCTGCGCCCGAAGGGCATCGTGCAGATGCTCGACCTCTTGCGCCCCATTTACGAAAAAACCGCCGCCTATGGCCACTTTGGCCGCGACGAGCCGGAATTTACCTGGGAAAACATCGACAAGGCCGCCGCGCTGGCCGCCGCGGCATGACGGATTGAAACGCTGACGCGGCAACGGCGGTTTTCCGCCTTGCCGCGTCTTTTGCGTCAGCAGCGGACTTGTCCGCGTCCGTCTGGAGATCAGCGGCGCTTCTTCATGGTCCGCGTTTTTCGGTTTTGACGATTTTCCATTGCCATTGCGTGCTCTCGTTTTTTTTCAGGGTGACGGCGACAGGCATCCAGTCATTCCGGTGTTCGCCAACCTCCATGCCATGAAGCACAATCGTATCGTCATTTGCGGAAACAACCTTCTCAAAATCCACGAGACCGATATCCACTTGGGGTGATGCGTTCCGCGGGTCGACTGCAGGACTCCCATGAGGACGAAGTTCCACCACGGCGAAATAATAACCTCCATTGCCATTTCCCCCATAACACGCCGGACCCATGTCGCCCCAAACCACGCCATACGCGCCGCTACCATACTTCACGCCATACACTTCTTCTGCGGGCGAAATCATGAATATATGGAAATCATACGGATCGCATGAAATGGCTTCCGCATATTTTTTCGCGGCTGTCAGCACATGTTGCTCGACATTTTGCGCGGTAATGGTAATTTCCGCAGACTCTGTGCTGTAGGCAGGCGAAAAATAGAATAATGCCGCAATGCTCATGGCAAAAACTGAGAGAAAACTTCTCATGGTTGACTCCTTGAACGTTGGCAAGCGCAGAAAATCAAAGCCATTGCCTCCGCTTGTTGATAAATCCGCACTTAATTCCTGCGCGTCATCGAATTGAGGCTGAATGACCATTTGTTGCCGGTTTTGCTGGGACCATTTGGCGGCGTATTGCTTATTGCTGCTCATGATGATTTTATTCATGGCGTTTTCCTTGAAAAAATGAAACTGCTTTCGCAGGCTCGCAGGCGTGTTCGCTGTTTTGCGCGACAATCAACCTGCAAGGTTGATTGTCAACCTCAATAACCCTTCATGTCAACTGGTTGGCGCCCAACCATTCAGGTTGACAAGGAGGGACGCCATGCAAAAGGGCAACCTGAAAGGCTTGACGGGAACGGTTGGCCGCGCCATTGCCAGACAGCGCATGTTGAGCGGATTGACGCAGGAAGAAGTCGCCGAGCGGCTGGGCGTGGGAAACGAGGCCGTCTCGCGCATCGAGCGGGGCATTGTCATGCCCAATGTCGCGCGGTTGGTTGAACTTGCCGCGATTTTCGGATGCGATACGGCAGAATTGCTGACCGAGGCCAGTTCCCGCCCGCATGATCAGGCGAATCGCGTCAGTCGTTTGCTGGCGACGCT
>JAITJU010000294.1 GCA_031278735.1 Zoogloeaceae bacterium | reverse complement strand
TGTTGCGGGCAGTGATGAGGTATTTCAGAAAGGCGTTGGCTTTTTCATTGTCGAAGTGGGAAAAACTGACGCGAACGGCGTTCGGCATGTTGGCGGGCGGCTGCCAGATGCTGTCGTTGCGCCAGAGATCCGCCTGGGAAAAAATGCTGGCAATCTGCGTCGCCAGCGCGTCCATGCGCGCGGGCGTCAGGGTGTAGAGACGCTCTTCCAGACAGGGCGGGGGAACGCTCAAGCCAGCGGCGTAGGTATGCAATTGTCCCATCGTCATGACAAAAGCGTCTTCGTTCGCCCGTCCGTGTTCCGGCAGCGTCACGCGGGTCAAGGCGGCGCGTTGTTCCAGGCGCTGCGTCAGACGGTCGATTTCATCCGTCGCCGTGTTCCTGGGCAGGATGAGCGCGTTGGGCGCCGCGTTTTCCAGCCGCGCGACGAATTGCTGGTACAGCGCGTGACGATCCGTGTTCGCGTCATGCGCGACCGCCAGAAAATGCCGTAATCCCAGGTCTTCGAGACGTTGCGCCGCCACGTCCAGCGCGGCGCGTTTTTCGCAGAGCACCGCCACTTTTTCCCCTCGCGCCAGCGCGTCAGCGACTAGATTGACGATGATCTGGCTCTTGCCCGTTCCCGGCGCTCCTTCCACCACCAGCGCCGGCGAGATGCGCGTGGCTTCCAGCACGGCGCGTTGCGCGGGGTCGGCGAGGGATGCCGGCAGCACGGGCATTCCCATTGGCATGTTGCGTCCCGCCGGCATGTCGGTAAAGGAAAGCGCCGCGCGCAAGTCTTGCGGCAGGAGTTCCCAGACGCCCGCCAGTTGATTTTCCGGCGGCATTCCGTTTTTCAGCGCCTCCAGCAGTTCCTCATAATCCTGCAAGAGATAGGAAGAGGACTGCGGGAACAGCCCCAGCACGGCGCAGGTTTCGATTTCCAGGCGCTCATCGCTTCGCCCGGTCAGTTCATCGCGCCGATCCGCAAAGGGAATGAGACGCCCGTTTTGTCCATTCGCGGCGTCTACATCCGTCAGGGCGAGTTCACCCAACAGGGCTTCCGGCCCGGCGGCGGCCAGTTCGTCGGCTTTTTCCGCCAGATCGTCCGGGTAGGCGCGTCCCTTGCGCTGAAAGATCAGGCGCAGCAGGGATTGATTGGCGACCGGCGCGCTGTTTGCGGGGATATTCAGACTGAACACGCCGTTTCTGATGCTGCGCTCGATATTGACCGGATAAAGAATCAGCGGCGCGCGCACTGGATGACCGCCCGCCAGCCCGGTGAGGAAAGGGTAGCCCAGGCAGAGATCGTTGACGCCGGTTTCCTCAAGGCGGGCGCGCTGTTCACGCGCCAGGATCGTCAGCGATCTTGCCAGTTGGAAGGCGTCGTAATCCGTCTCGGTTTCCGCCGCGTCGAACAGCCGCGTGTGCTTGCCGTCGCGCAAGGATGCCAGCGCGCGTCCGGCAAGGCCGGGGGAGACGTTTTCCAGTTCGCTCAAATCAATGGCGCGGCCAGGGCGGCAGGCGTACAGACGAATGACGGGGCTATGCTCGTCGCTGGCAATCAGCCGATCGCGCAGACGGGTCAGCGCCTGACGCAAACGCTCGCTGTTGGGGCCGCTGCCCGCTGGCGGCGCGTCCGGCGATGAAATGACGGGAACGGCCTTGCCCGGCAAGGGACGAAGCTGGCAAAGCATGTCCAGATGCTGATCCGGCGCGGGTTCGATGGTAAGACCATTGGCCTTGGCCAGCCGGTTCAGGCGCTCGATCCGTTCGGGCGTGGCATGTTGCGCGCCCAGCATCCGCAGCAGCCATCGCAGGCTGCTCACGCTGCCGCCGCGTTGCAGCGCATCTTGCAGGTAGATGTTCAGCGCCGCGTCCGCTTCGGGCTTGCGCGGCGGCATGGGAATGTCGCGCTCTGGCCGCGCCAGGATTTCCTCCAGTTTGAGATCGAAACGGGCAAAGAGCGGCGGCAGCAGATCGAGAAATATCTTGCGGCAGGCAAGCGCGTTGCCGATGGCGACCAGGGTTTCGGCCTTGTCCGCGCTGCACTCGCCGTGGGTTGTCAGCACATGCGCCACGAGGGAAAAAATTGCGCGTTGCAGCCGTTCGCCTCCCGCAAGCACGAGCGGCGCGAGGCGCTGCAATTCGGCCAGCGCCGATTCCGGCGCGAGGCAATGCCGCCAGTTGCGCGTCAGCGGGGAAAAAACGCGCTCGATGATCAGTATTTCCGCCTCCCGCGCTTCGCCATCCGCGCTGGCGATTAGCGCGCATACCGCCAGCGCGGCGGCCTGCGCCACGTCGGGCGGGTCTTCCAGCGTGATGGGAACGCCAAAGTCGAGGCCAGGTTTGCCCAGCGCCTGCAACAGAAAGGCATCCAGTTCAACGAGTTTGCGCGATCCGGCGCCGTGCCCGCTCAATTGCTGATAGACATCCGTTTCCGAGAACAGCCACAGCGCCCAGGCGCGCAGGCTGTGTTCTGGATAGGCATTGTCCGCGGCGGTCGTTGCCAGCGCCGTTTCCATCAGGGACTTGCAATGGGTGAGGTAGAGGGCGGTATCGTCGGCGAGGGCGCTGGTCGTCAGCCCGGTCGCGCTTGCCAGTTCCAGACGCAGGACGGCGTCCAGATCGGCGCAGGCGATGAGGCTTACGCGGTCGGCGGTGATTTCCTGCGCCATGGCGAGTTTCTGGGCGGCGATGACGCATTCTTTCGAAGTTTCCTTGCCTTGCAGGATCAGCGTGGCGGCCAGCGACGGCAGATGATGGGGGTTGCTTGCGCCGTGCGCGAGGTAGTGGCCGATTTCACGTCCCAGAAGCGCCGTCAGCGCGCCTTCGTCCAGAAGGGCGGGCAGGTGCGCGCGGATTTCCAGCAAAAGCGGCGCGGCGGAAAAGTGGATGAGGGCGTTTTCCGCGCTCGCGGCCTGATAAAGCTCGACCGGCGCGTCTATGCCAAGGCGCTGCGCCAACGTCCGCGCCAGCCGATAGATATCTGGCGTCGCGCTTTCCGGGATCGACAGGCGGTTGGCCAAGAGCATCCGGCGTATATGCGTTGAATCCGTGGAAACCTTTGCCGATATTGCCTCGACGCCCGGCATTTTCCGCAAGATTTCCGCATAGGCAGGCTCACCGCGGAAGCGGATGGATTCAATATCGAATTGCATCGGACAACCCCTCCTGTCGGGTTCAACTGCTGGCGGATACCGCAAATTCAAGTGAACTCATATGGACGGCATTATGCCGTAAATAAGGACTTTCGCAAAATGACAAGGAAGCGGGCAGGGCGTTTTTGCCCGCCCGTCTTCGTCAACCGTCCTGTAGCAAAACGTCATGATCGGGACGGCGCGCTGGCGTGATCGCCGTCAGGAAGGCTTGCCTGCTTGCGGGCGGGCTGTTTAGAATTCAGGGCGTGGGTCGCTGCGGGATTCAACGCCCATGTCCATCCATGGCGACCTTCTCCCTCACTCAATTCAAACAGGAAAGCACAATGTCCGAACGCGTTCTCAACCCCCAATTCCAGAAAAAGATCATGTCCGCCGAGGAAGCCGCCGCGCAGGTGCCGGCGGGCGCCAGTATCGGCGTCAGCGGTTTTACCGGCGCGGGTTATCCCAAGGTGGCGCCGGCGGCCTTGGCCAAGCGCATCCTCGATGCCCGGCTCTCCGGGAAAAAATTCCGGGTGAGCCTGTGGACCGGCGCTTCCACCGCGCCCGAACTCGACAGCGCGCTCGCCATCGTGGATGGCGTCGAAAAACGCCTGCCCTACCAGTCCGACCCGGTGTTGAGGAACAAGATCAACGAAGGCAGCGTCGAATACACCGACATCCACCTCTCCCACGTCGCGCAGCTTGCCGCCTACGGCTTTTTGGGCAGGCTCGATGTTGCCGTCATCGAAGTGGCCGGCATTACCGCCGACGGCAAGCTCATTCCCTCGTCTTCCGTCGGCAACAACCCGACCTGGCTTGCCCTCGCCGACAAGGTGATCCTGGAAGTGAACAGCTGGCAGAGCGCGGATCTGGAAGGGATGCACGACATTCATAACGTGGCGCTGCCGCCCCATCGCGCGCCGATTCCGCTTGTCCGCGCCACCGACCGCATCGGCTCGCCTTATCTGGAAGTCGATCCAGCCAAGGTCGTCGCCGTGGTGAAAACCCATCACCCCGACCGCAATTCCGCCTTCTCCCCGCCCGACGAGAATTCCCGGAAAATCGCCGGGCACATTCTGGAATTCCTCGCGCACGAGGTGAAGCAGGGACGCCTGCCGCAGAATCTCCTGCCCTTGCAGTCCGGGGTCGGCAACATCGCCAACGCCGTGCTCTCCGGCCTGAACGAGGGGCCGTTCGGGAATCTCACTTCCTACACCGAGGTCTTGCAGGACGGCATGCTGGACATGATCAAGTCGGGGAAACTCGTCTGCGCCTCGGCCACCGCCTTCTCGCTCTCGCCCGCGGCGCTGGAGGAACTGAACAAGGATCTGGCGCGCTACAGCCAGAACATCATCCTGCGCCCGCAGGAAATCTCCAACCACCCGGAAATCATCCGCCGCCTGGGGGTCATCGCCATGAACGGCATGATCGAGGCGGATCTCTACGGCAACGTCAATTCCACGCACATCATGGGCACGAAGATGATGAACGGGCTGGGCGGCTCCGGCGACTTCGCCCGCAACGCCTACCTTTCCATCTTCATGACCCCCTCGCAGGCCAAGGGCGGCGACATTTCCTGCATCGTGCCGATGGTCTCGCACGTCGACCA
>JAITJU010000287.1 GCA_031278735.1 Zoogloeaceae bacterium | reverse complement strand
CTGCACAACCGGCGCAATAATGGTTTTGTTGATATCCATGCCCCACCTTTTATCGTTGAAAGCAGCTTTGCAAGTTCCGGAGTTTAGTCCTATTCAGGGATCAGAAAAATTACCTGCGGAAAATGCGCGTCAACCGCGCCTTTCCATGTTGGCGGCGCGGCGGCGCCTGGCCTTGAAGCGCAGGCAGGGCGTGCCGCTGGCCGCGAGGACATCCAGCGCGGGGAAGCGGGCGCTTTTGAAGTTCATGACGCGGCAGGCGTAAGGCAGACGGGCGTCATGGGTAATGACGTAGTGCGCGCAGTCGCGGCAGTTGGGATTTGCGGATGCGGCGGTCAACATGATGACGCGAAACGGGCGGGCGGTTTTTATTTGCGGGAGAATTTTTCACTCAGCAACGCCAGTTTTTCGTTCAGGCTCAAGGGTGCGGCGGTTCCTGGTTTTTGCGGCGGCGGCGGTTTTTTCGTTTGCGGCGGCGGCGCCGTGGCTTTTACAGGGCGGCGGGCATTGACGGGCGTCTTTTCGCGCGTTTCGGCGGATGCGGGCGGAACGGCGGCGGGCGTTGCCGCAGCGGCTGCGGCGGGCGTTGCCGCGGCGGTTTCGACCTGTTTTTTCAGGCGTTCGCGCAGATGTTCGGCGGCATACTGGCGCTGACTTTCGGTAATTTCGCCCGCGGGCGCGCTCTGCAAATCGAGACGATGCCGGGCTTTTGCCGTGTTGCGCAGATAACGGTTGCTGTGCGTGTGGATGGAAAGGGCGATACGCAGGCTCTTTCTGGGCAGATCGGGCAACTCGGCGCGCACCGCCTTGTCGATGCCGATGGCCAGCGGTTCCCCCGCGCGGAAAACGGGGAAGCGCGCGTACAACGTTTTCAGTATCTCCCGCGGACCGGGTTCCGGGGCGGGCGACGCGGCGGATTCGGCGCGCGCGGCCGCGGGCGATTCCGCGGCGGACGCGCCCACGGGAGGGTCGGCGGCAATGCGCGAGGGCGGCGTATTCATCGGGAGTTCTTGTTCCTCTGTGAGAAAGGACGGGGCGGCAAATCAGGTGAGCTTGCCGTGACAGTGTTTGTATTTTTTGCCGCTGCCGCACGGACAGGGATCATTGCGTCCGATTTTGGGTTCGGCGTGAAAGGGCTGCGTTTTCCGTGCCGCCGGAACGTCGTCGTCTGTCTCCTCGTCATAACCGGCGTGGCGATAGCGGACGTTTTCCACTTCGTCGGGTTTGCTTTCCTCCACGTCCGCCTGGGAGCGAATCTGCACCGTGACCAACACCCGGGTGACTTCGCGGCGCACGATATCCAGCAGGGACTCGAACAGTTCAAAGGCTTCGCGCTTGTATTCCTGCTTGGGATTCTTTTGCGCGTAGCCGCGCAGGTGTATGCCCTGGCGCAGATGATCCAGCGCGCCCAGATGCTCGCGCCAGTGCGTATCCAGGCTTTGCAGCATGATATTGCGCTCGAATTGGGCAAAGACGCCTTGGCCGACCTGCGCGACCTTGGCGGCGTACACATCGTCGACGAGCGCGACGAGGCGCTTCAGGATGGCTTCGTCGGTCAGGCTGTTATCCTGCGTCAACCATTGGCCTACCGGCGCTTCCAGCAGAAAATCGCCCAGTAGGGCGCGCTCGAGACCGGAGATGTCCCATTGTTCCTCGACGGAATCTTCCGGAATGAACTGGCGCAGGGTGTCCGCCAGCACGCCGTGCCGCATGGCGGCGATGGTTTCGGAAATATCGTCGCTTTCCAGAATCTCGTTGCGCTGGGCGTAGATTACCTTGCGCTGGTCGTTGGCGACATCGTCGTATTCGAGCAGCTGCTTGCGCATGTCGAAATTACGCCCTTCCACCTTGCGCTGCGCCGATTCCAGCGAGCGGGAAACCAGCGGATGCTCAATCGCCTCGCCTTCCGGCATCTTCAGCTTGTCCATGATGCCGCGCAGGCGATCGCCCGCGAAGATGCGCAGCAGGGGATCGTCCAGCGACAGGTAGAACCGCGAGGAACCGGCGTCGCCCTGACGCCCGGCGCGACCGCGCAACTGGTTGTCGATGCGGCGGGATTCATGCCGCTCGGAAGCGATGATCCGCAAACCGCCCGCCGCCAGCACCTGTTCGTGCAGAACCTGCCATTCGGCCTTCAGTTCCTCGACGCGCGACGCGCGCTCGGCGGGCGTGATCTTTTCGTCGTCCTGCACGGCGGCAATCAGCTTGTCGACATTGCCGCCCAGCACGATGTCCGTGCCCCGCCCCGCCATATTGGTGGCAACGGTAATCATGCCGGGACGTCCGGCCTGAATGACGATCTGCGCTTCGCGCGCGTGCTGTTTGGCGTTCAACACCTGATGGGGCAGTTTTTCCTTGTCCAGAAGCCGCGACAGCAATTCCGAGGCTTCCACGGAAGTCGTGCCCAGGAGCACCGGCTGGCCGCGGCCATGACATTCCTTGACGTCGGCGATGATGGCCTGATGTTTTTCGGCGGCGGTCTTGAACACCAGATCGTTGAAATCCTGCCGCACCATCGGGCGATGCGTGGGGATGACCACGGTTTCCAGCCCGTAAATCTGGTGAAACTCGTAAGCCTCGGTATCTGCCGTGCCGGTCATGCCCGCGAGTTTTTCGTACATGCGGAAATAATTCTGGAAGGTGATGGAGGCCAGCGTCTGGTTCTCATTCTGGATGGGCAGTCCTTCCTTGGCTTCCACGGCCTGATGCAGACCGTCCGACCAGCGACGTCCGGCCAGGGCGTGGCCGGTGAATTCGTCGATGATGACCACCGCGCCGTCCCGGATGATGTACTGCTGATCGCGGTGAAACAGGGTATGGGCGCGCAGGGCGGCGTTCAGGTGGTGCATCAGGCCGATGTTGGCGGCCTCGTAGAGGCTGCGCCCGTCGGGGAGCAATCCCATGTTGACCAGAATCTGCTCGGCGTGTTCATGACCTTCCTCGCTGAAATGCACCTGATGGCTTTTTTCATCCACCCAGTAATCGCCTTCCGCCTTTTCTTCCGGCGCGCGCGTCAAGAGCGGCGCCACCTTGTCCATGCGCAGGTAGAGGTCGGTGCGATCCTCGGATTGGCCGGAAATGATGAGCGGCGTTCTCGCCTCGTCGATAAGGATGGAGTCCACTTCATCGACGATGGCAAAATTCAAGCCGCGCTGCACCCGTTCGTCGGTGCTGTAGACCATGTTGTCGCGCAAGTAGTCGAAACCGAATTCGTTGTTCGTGCCGTAGGTGATGTCCGCGGCGTAGGCGGCGCGTTTGTCGTCATGCGCCATCTGCGTGAGATTCACGCCCACGGCAAGGCCGAGGAAGCGGTGCAGTCGTCCCATCCATTCCGCGTCGCGGCTGGCGAGGTAATCATTGACGGTGACGATATGCACGCCCTTGCCGGCAAGCGCGTTCAGGTAGGCGGGCAGGGTTGCCGCCAGCGTTTTGCCTTCGCCGGTGCGCATTTCCGCGATTTTGCCGTGATGCAGCACCATGCCGCCTATCAGCTGCACGTCGAAATGGCGCATCCCCAGCACCCGTTTGCTGGCTTCGCGCACGACGGCGAACGCCTCCGGCAGCAGCGCGTCCAGACTTTCGCCCTGGGCGTGGCGCTGGCGGAATTCCCCGGTTTTCGCCTGCAAGCCGCTGTCGGAAAGGGCGGCGATGTCCGCTTCCAACGCGTTGATGCGGCGCGCCGTCTGGGCGTATTGTCTGATCAGCCGATCATTGCGGCTGCCGAAAATCTTTTTGAGTAAACCAGAAATCATCACGTAAGACGCGCCAAGGCGCGCGCTCCTGAGCGGCAAAATCGCGATTCTAGCATCAGGCGCAAGCGTCGGGGACAGAAGACGAGGCAAACCCGGAGCAATCGCGCGAATGTTCCCCTGAGTTTGCCTCCCGCAAGGGCGCTGACCCGATGCAGGGCCGTTGCGTCGAGTCGCCAGTCGCCTGACGGCGCTCCATCCCCCCAAAAGACAGATGACCGCATGGAACAACGACCGCTTCATGACGCTCTGGATGCAAACGAGGAAATGACGGCCTGTACGACATGGGCATTCGCGCGATTGCCCTTTCCCGCCTGTGAAGGGCGCGAAAAAATCTTCCCCTGTGCTATATTTGCGCGATTTAGCCTTTGTGCAAGGATTCTACATGGAAAATACCGCATCGAGCGCCAACCCGCTGGAACGCAGTCTGGATATCTCCGTGCCGCTGGACGCGCTCAACGTCGCCACGGATGAGCGTTTGCGGCGCATAAGCCGCGCCGTGAAGCTGGCGGGGTTTCGTCCCGGCAAGGCGCCGCTTTCCATTGTGCGCCAGCAATATGGCGCCAAGGCGTACAGCGAGGCGCTGGAAGAAGCCGTGAAAACGGCTTTCGATAAAGCCGTCGCGCAGCAAAAACTCAATGTGGCGGGCTACCCCCGCATCGATCCGAAGCCGGATCGCGGCGCCAATGACAAGACGCTGGAATTTTCCGCCATTTTCGAGACTTTTCCGGAGTTTACGCTTGGAGACGTGTCCGGCGCGGAAATCGAGCGTCCGGCGCTGGTCGTCACGGATGCCGAAGTCGACAAGACCATTGCGGTTCTGCGGCGGCAGCGAGTGCGCTATAACCCCGTCGAGCGCGGCGCGGCAAAGGATGATCGCGTGGTGGTGAGCTTTAGCGGCAAGAAGAATGGCGAAGCCTTCGAGGGCGGCAGCGCCGAGGATTATCCCTTCGTGCTCGGCAGAAACATGATGTTGCCGGATTTTGAAGCCGCCGTGGAAGGCTTGCGGGCGGGGGAATCCCGGCAGTTCGATCTTGCTTTTCCGCCGGATTACGCCGCCGAACACCTGGCGGGCGAGACGGCGCGGTTCGATGTGACCGTCAAGCAGGTGATGGCGCCGACCCTGCCGGAAGTGGATGCGGAGTTTGCCCGTTCCCTGGGCGTGGCGGATGGCGACATCGCCAAGATGCGCGCCGAAATCGAGGGCAACCTGAAGCGCGAGGTGAAAAAGCGCATCGACGCCCGTCTCAAGGAGCAGGTGCTGGCCGTTCTGCTGACGGCCAACCCGATACCGGCGCCCCGGTCGCTGGTTGCCGCGGAAGTGCGGAAAATGATGCAGGAAGCGCGCCAGGATCTGGAAAGGCGCGGCGCGAACGGCAAGGAATTCTCCCTGCAAGCGGAGTGGTTTGCCGAAGGCGCCAGGCGGCGCGTGACGCTCGGCCTGATTTTTGCCGAGATTACCCGCGTCGGCGATCTGCGCGGCAAGCCTGAACAGGTCAGGGCGTTGGTCGAGGAAGCCGCCGAAACCTACGAAACGCCGCAGGAAATGGTGCAATCCGTTTATGCCAATCCCGCCGCGCTGGCCAACGTGGAAAACATGGCGACGGAAAACAACGTGATTGCCTGGGTGCTGGAGCGCGCCAGGGTCACGGAAAAAACAGTCGCTTTCGAGGAATTGATGGGGCTGCAAACGGACTGAACGCCTCGCGCGGAGAGAAAGGGAGAAAGGAAATGATGATGAAATATGACGCGATGGAACCCAGGGCGCTGGGACTGGTGCCGATGGTTGTGGAGCAAAGCGGGCGCGGCGAGCGCGCCTATGACATTTATTCCCGTCTGTTGAAAGAGCGGGTGGTGTTTTTGATTGGTCAGATAACGGATGACATGGCCAATCTGGTTGTGGCGCAACTCCTTTTTCTGGAAGCGGAAAATCCCGACAAGGATATTTCCCTTTACATCAATTCTCCTGGCGGATCGGTGACGGCGGGGCTTTCCATCTATGACACCATGCAGTTCATCAAGCCGGACATTTCCACCCTGTGCATGGGGCAGGCCGCTTCCATGGGCGCGTTTCTGCTGTGCGCGGGCGCGAAAGGCAAACGCTTCGCGCTGCCCAACGCGCGCATGATGATTCATCAGCCGATAGGCGGTTTCCAGGGGCAGGCTTCCGACATCGCCATTCACGCCAGGGAAATCCTTGCCATCCGCGAAAAGCTGAACCGCATCATGTCCGAACATACCGGGCAGCCGATCGAGCGCATCGAAAAAGATACCGATCGGGACAACTTCCTGGCCGCGCCGGAAGCTGTCGAATACGGTCTGATTGATCGGGTGATGGCGCGCCGCGACGCGGCATGACTTTTCGATACCCCGCCGGAGAACCCAAATGACAGACAAGGATAAACACGACAGCGACAAGCTGCTGTATTGCTCGTTTTGCAGCAAGAGCCAGCATGAGGTGAAAAAGCTGATTTCCGGGCCGCCCTCCATATTCATCTGCGATGAATGCATCGCGCTGTGCAACGACATCATCCACGACGATTTGCCCGCCGATCAGCTTTTGCACGACAAGGTCGACGCGCTGCCCATGCCGCGCGACATCGCCCGCCATCTCGATGATTATGTCATCGGGCAGGAGACGGCCAAGCGCATTCTGGCGGTGGCGGTATACAACCATTACAAGCGGCTGCGCTATCAGGGCAAGGTTGATGACGTGGAGCTTTCCAAGAGCAACATTCTGCTCATCGGCCCCACGGGTTCCGGGAAGACCTTGCTGGCGCAGACGCTGGCGCGCATGCTGAACGTTCCCTTCGCCATGGCGGACGCCACCACGCTTACCCAGGCGGGCTACGTGGGCGAGGACGTGGAGAACATCATCCAGAAGCTCCTGCAAACCTGTGGCTACGATGTTGAAAAGGCGCAGCAGGGCATCATTTATATTGACGAAATCGACAAGATCTCGCGTCGTTCGGAAAATCCTTCCATTACCCGCGACGTTTCCGGCGAAGGCGTGCAGCAGGCGCTGCTGAAGCTGATAGAGGGCACCGTCGCCTCCGTTCCGCCGCAGGGCGGGCGCAAGAAGCCCAACCAGGATTTTGTCCTGGTGGATACGTCGAACATCCTGTTCATTTGCGGCGGCGCGTTTGACGGTCTGGAGAAAATCATCCAGGCGCGTTCCGAAAAAGGCGGCATCGGGTTTGCCGCCACGGTGAAGGGCAAAAGCGAAAAACAGGCGAGCGACATACTCTGCGACGTGGAGCCGGATGATCTGATCAAGTTCGGCCTGATACCGGAACTCATTGGCCGTCTGCCGGTGACCGCCACTTTGCGGGAACTGGAAGAACCGGCGCTGGTGCGGATTCTGACCGAGCCGAAGAACGCGCTCGTCAAGCAGTACCAGAAACTTTTCGACATGGAGGATGTGGCGTTGGAGGTTCGTCCCGCCGCGCTGGCCGCCATTGCCAGGAAAGCGTTGGACAAAAGAACCGGCGCGCGCGGCCTGCGTTCCATTCTGGAGCAGGTGCTGCTCGACATCATGTACGACCTGCCCGGCATGGAGGACGTGACC